>JAZUED010000312.1:0-4046 GCA_045640005.1 Candidatus Fimousia sp. | reverse complement strand
GAAATATTTGAGAATAGTGAGGTAAATATTATGAAACAATTCGTGAAAAAACTCGTATCTCTTCTCCTTGTATTAACAGTTTTACTTGGCAGTAGTATTTGTTTAAGCACACCAACATTTGCCGGATCTAAAAAAGTATATCTCGGCAAGTACACTTGTACCGCTTATTGCGGATGTAGAAAATGTAATGGAAAGTATTACGGTTGCAGAACTGCTTCCGGTACAAAACCTAAAGCTGGAAGAACCATCGCGGTTGATCCAAGAAAAATTAAATTAAAAAGTAAAGTAATGATCAATGGTCGTGTGTATACTGCTGAAGATACAGGCGGAGCGATCAAAGGCAAAAAAATTGATATCTTCTTCAGCACACATAAAAAATGTAAAAAATTCGGTCGTAAAAAGATGAAAGTATATCGCTTATACGGCGGTAGTGAAGGCGGCAGCAACAACAGTGTCGATGATACAATTAATGACATTGAGTCTACTACAGAAAACATCATCAACAGCGTTGGCGATATCGTACAGCTAGATGCAATCAAAGTCGATGAATATACAAGCAGCTTTTAAAAATTAAAATTAGACCAATTAAGGCGAGCACATAAAGTGTTCGCCTTTTCTTTTTTTGTTCAATACTACTGCTATTACGATTTTAATTCATTTTTTGATAATATTTCGTCCATTCATTCATAATTGTGATATAATACTCATTAGTAATCCCTGACATGAAGATAAGTTCTGACTGAAAGGCAAATATCTGATATAATTGCACAGTGTATCTACTCATAATTGTATTTTTGATTTATAGCTTCCAATTATGTATTCATACATGGATTTCAGGTCGGGATGTATTCCGGCTTTTTTTATTTCTTGCAATTAATCAGCACCATTCGAAAGGAGAATGTTTATGGATTCAAGAGTTGCAATCCTTGGAATCATCGTCGAAGACTCAGGTTCCGTTGAGAAAATGAATGAATTGCTCCATGAATACAGCCAGTATATTATTGGCCGTATGGGAATTCCATATCGAGAAAAGAAAATGAACATTATCAGTGTTGCAGTGGATGCTCCGCAGAATCAGATTGCTACATTATCCGGAAAGATTGGAAGACTTCCCGGAATCAGCGTAAAGACTGCATATTCCAACGTAATCACAAAAAATAATTAAAAGAGGTGTAACAAATGGCTATTTACAATCCAGCTTCCTTAAAAGCGGAAGAATTTATTAACCACGAAGAAATCTTAGAAACAATTGCTTATGCAGAAGCAAACAAAAACAATGTCGAACTTATCGATCAGATTCTTGAAAAAGCACGTCCTGTAAAAAAAGACAGAGGTTATGTATGTGCTGGCTTAACTCATCGTGAAGCATCTGTTCTTCTTGCATGTGACATTCCAGAAAAAATCGAAGAGATGTATCAGATTGCAAAAGAAATCAAATTAGCATTCTATGGCAATCGTATCGTTATGTTTGCTCCTTTATATTTATCCAACTACTGTGTAAATGGATGTGTATACTGTCCATATCATTTAAAGAACAAACACATCGCTCGTAAAAAACTTACTCAGCAGGAAATTCGTGATGAAGTAATCGCATTACAGGATATGGGACACAAGCGTCTTGCCATCGAATCCGGTGAAGACCCAGTAAACAACCCAATCGAATACATCTTAGAGTCTATCAAGACCATTTATGACATTCATCACAAAAATGGCGATATCCGTCGTGTAAATGTTAACATCGCCGCTACAACTGGGGAAGAATACCGTATGTTAAAGGAAGCAGGAATCGGAACTTATATCTTATTCCAGGAAACATACCACAAGGAAAGCTACGAACAGCTTCATCCAACAGGACCAAAACACAACTACGCATACCATACAGAAGCTATGGACCGTGCAATGCAGGGTGGTATTGATGATGTAGGTCTTGGTGTATTATTTGGTCTTGAAACATACAAATATGAATTTGCAGGAATTTTAATGCATGCAGAACATTTAGAAGCAGCTCAGGGCGTTGGACCTCATACAATCAGTGTTCCACGTATCAAACATGCTGACGATATCGATCCAGATGTATTTGACAATTCTATCTCTGATGAAATCTTTGAAAAGATCATTGCTTGTATCCGTATCGCTGTTCCTTACACTGGTATGATTATCTCCACAAGAGAATCTGAAGAAGTTCGTGCGAAAGTACTTGAACTTGGTATTTCTCAGATCAGTGGTGGTTCCCGTACTTCTGTTGGTGGATATACAGAAGAAGAACGTCCACATGACTCTGAACAGTTCGATGTATCTGACCAGAGAACATTAGATGAAGTTGTAAACTGGTTAATGGAAAAAGACCATATTCCATCCTTCTGTACTGCTTGCTACCGTGAAGGACGTACTGGAGACCGTTTCATGTCCTTATGTAAATCCGGACAGATCTTAAACTGCTGTCATCCAAATGCATTAATGACATTAACAGAATACTTAGTTGACTATGCTTCTACTGAAACTAAAGAACGTGGTTTTGCATTAATCGATGAAGAACTTGAAAAGATTCCTAACGAAAAAGTAAAAGCAATCGCAAAACAGAATGTAGCAGATATCAAAAATTCTAACAGAAGAGACTTCCGATTCTAGTAATTTTTAATTTACTAATATAAATTTGTTCGACTCACAAATTTAAAATCGAAAAGGACGATACCATCAAAGTATCGTCCTTTTAAATTTCATATTTATGATTTCAAATCTGAGTATAATTACATTTTAAACATGTACCTTTTCTTTCAGATGAACCGGTACATAAATCATCTCATAGCATAATACGTTTAAAAACAATGCAGAAATTACATCTAACACACTGTGTGCCTTAATGAACATTGTGGATAACACGATGAGTGTTACGAAAAGATGAATGATAAATCGCAAGGAAAGATGCTTACGAAAACATTCCACCTCTTCTAGCCATGCCATACCACAGGTCACACCAAGATATACATGCAAGCTTGGGAATATGTTCGTTGTTGTATCACCAGCATAAAGCGCTCTTAAAAGCCCACAAAATGCTGTCTGATCAGTAATTACCGGGCGTAATGTCTGTCCGTTTGGAAATAACACAGAACAAAGAATAAATACAACAATCCCCACACTAAACGCCTTCACAAATCTAGGAAAGGCCTTTAAGTCTTTATGAAAGAAAGCAAAATAAATACCTGTGATTCCTAAGAATGGAAACCATCCAAGATATGGAAAGATAAATGCTGGAATAAATGGAAGCCATTCATCAAAAGATGTATCCAAAATATACTTTGGTACAATAATGCTTTCTAAATATTGAAATAAAGAAAAATATATAATTGCATACACAAGCATAAATACAAATCTCTTCATATAAATCGACTTCTTTTTAGTGCCTAAATAATATTGCATAACTAAACCTCTTTATTATGACTCAATCTATTTATAGATACAAATCTTTGTTTTCTCATTACATGTCTTCAAAATGCTGATCATAGATTTTTTGCTGACAGCAATACAACCGGATGTATAATTCTTCTTGCCCTTACAATGTAAGAAGATCGCGCTGCCCTTCTTATATTTATTATCGGTGTTATACCCAATATCAATCGCATAGTCGTAATGCGGAGAGTATTTGATCAAATGCTCCCCTTTACAGGAATGCTTCTTCTTTCGAATATCAATCATTTGATTATAATACTTTTTATCTCCACACCAGTAAAGATATTTGTTTAATTTTGTATATGGAAGTACAGTCCCTGGATTTACTTTTCTTCCAAATGCACTCTGGATAGTAAATACACCTGTAGGAGTTTTCTTATCTCCTTCTTTTTTCTTGTTGATTCCCTTTTTGCCAACATAAGCAGGTGTCTCTAATACTTTCACCCAGCTTCCATCTGTATCCGTTTTTTGATAAAGTGTTAGCGTCGCTTTTGCGCTTTTTTTATATTTTACAAAAATCAGCTGTTCTACTGTATCGTCATTTTCATATTTTGTCAATATTTCTTCACAACGATTCGCTGCCATCACGGAGGATGGCA
>JAZUED010000311.1:0-4116 GCA_045640005.1 Candidatus Fimousia sp. | reverse complement strand
CACCAAAATATATTAAATTTTCATACGGGAGCTGTCTTACTATTTCTCTTGTAACAGTAAGTCCACCAACCCCAGAGTCAAAAATGCCAATTGGTGCATCCATATCTATACTCCTCACCTAGGAATGATATTTCAAAAATTTTAGAATCTTTCGTATGCTAAATCAATTAATTTCTGTACGAGTTCATCTGTTTCAATGCCACGTGCTCTCCATAACATTGGATACATACTGATTGCAGTAAATCCTGGTAATGTATTGATTTCGTTAAAGATTACTTTACCGTCTTCAGTAACGAAGAAATCCACACGAGAAAGACCAAATCCATCGACTGCCTTGAAAATGCGCTGTGCATAGCTCATTACACGTTCTGCTGCGTGTGGTGGAAGTACTGGATCAGTTACTGTTTTAGATTCTGCATTATTGTATTTTGCATCAAAATCATAGAATTCTGCTGCTGCAACGATTTCTCCAACACCGGAAGCAGAAACTTCTTTGCCACCTAATACAGCACATTCAATTTCGCGTCCAATAATGGTTTCTTCTACTAAGATCTTTCTGTCATGCTTTGCAGCTTCCTTTAATGCATAGATTAATTCTTCGCGGTCATGTGCTTTATTAACACCCTGAGAAGAACCTGCACAGGATGGCTTAACAAAAACTGGATAGTCAAGCTGATCTTCGATGAGTTCAACTGTATCATCCATGTCATCTAACATTGCGAGACGAACATCTACAAAATCTGCCTGATAGATACCTAATTTATCTACTACAATTTTTGTATAAATCTTGTCCATGGAGATTGCAGATGCAAGTACTCCACAACCAACATAAGGAATCTGAGCCAGTTCTAAAATACCCTGAATTGTTCCATCTTCTCCATATAATCCATGAAGAACCGGGAATACAACTTCGATTTTTTCTGTACGATAAGAACCACCTTCAAAGATTACGAGTTCTTTCTTTACGGAATCTGGGGAAATAATCGCTGTTGTTTTAGAATCTCTCCAGCTTCCATCTGCGATTTTTGCGATATCATCTACGTATAACCATTCTCCGGCTTTTGTGATACCGACCATGATAATGTTGTAACGATCTTTATTTATATTTTTAATAACAGTTTGTGCGGAGATGCAGGAAACATCATGTTCAGAAGAACGTCCGCCAAATAAAACTACAATATTTTTCTTCATAATAATACTCCTGATTTGAAAAAATCCTGTTAACTTATATTATCTTATCTTTATAATTTTACCTTAATATTATATACATTTCAATGATTGTTATATCTATGACATATTACATTACTGTTCCAAACATTGCAATGCTTTTTCAAAAGGAGTAAGATGAAAATAGTTTAATTTTGGAGGATAAAATATGGAAAACCTGATGTTTAGTTTGAACGCTACCATGCCACTCTTTCTGCTGATGGTATGTGGGGGCGTATTTAAAAAGATAGGATGGATCGACGATATATTTGCAACAAAGATGAACGGATTTGTATTTAAGGTTGCCTTGCCGGTTATGGTATTTCATGATCTAGCGACCGTCGACTTTTTTGATGCGTGGGATACAACCTTCGTTTTATTCTGTTTCTTTGTCACCGCAATCAGTATCGTGATTTCTGCCGGTGCTTCTCTCTTTTTTGATAAGTCCATCCGTGGTGAATTCATTCAGGGGTCTTATCGAAGCAGTGCCGCCCTTCTTGGAATTGCTTTTATTCAGAATATTTATGGAACTTCCGGGATGGGACCATTGATGATTATCGGAAGTGTACCTCTCTATAATATTGTAGCGGTTTTAGTTCTTACTTTATTTAAACCGGGAAATGATGGTAAGATGGATGCCGCGTTAATCAAAAAGACGCTCATCGGTATTTTGAAGAATCCGATTATCATTGGAATTGTCATCGGCTTTTTATGGTCAGCTCTTCGTATTCCAATGCCAGTTATTTTAGAAAAGACTACAAGCAAGTTAGGAGCAGTTGCTTCTCCGCTTGGTCTGATGGCTATGGGTGCATCCTTTGATATCCGTCAGGCTACCGGAAAAATTGGTCCCGCGCTTACCGCAAGCTTATTAAAGTTAGTTGGTTTTTGTGCAGCATTCCTTCCTCTTGCCGCAAAGCTTGGCTTTTATAATGAAAAGATGATTGCTATTTTAGTTATGCTTGGTTCCTGTTCCACCGTTGCCGGCTATGTTATGGCAAAAAATATGGGACATGAAGGCGTCGTATCCGCAAGCTGCGTTATGTTAACTACTATGCTTTCTGCTTTTACGTTAACCTTCTGGCTGTTTGTGTTAAGGACATTTGGGCTAGTATAGCTGTTTGCCAAGTAGTTTCCACGAAATTATATGACAAAAAATCAGGGATTCCCGCTACGGGAATCCCCATTTAAATTTACTCTAAAAATCAAGCATTGTCTTACCTTTGCCACAGCAGCTTTCAAAATCATTGATGAAAACATTGACTGCTTCTTCAGCTACCTGATTGAAAGCGAGTTTTGCAAGTGGTTCACAACCAACGGTTACTGCACCACATCCTGCTTTTGCCATTTCTAAAATCTGCTGAGAATTCTTAAAGCTTGCGCCTAACACTTCTGCTTCATAGCCTGCTGCTTTTACACAGTTATGAATGTCGATTGCGATTTTCACACCATCATATCCTAATACATCAAGACGGTTTACGTATGGAGCAAGATATTTTGCACCTGCTTTTGCTGCCATGAACGCTGGCATAACTCCATAGATTGCAGTTGCTGTAACATTGACCCCTTCTTTTGCTGCCATTGCCATTGCTTTTAAGCCTTCTGGAGTAGCTGGGACTTTTACGAACATATTGATCTTGCCGCCACCTAAAACTTCAGTCATATATTTTGCTTCTTTTACCATATCTTCTGCAGATGTGGAAAGTACCTGCGCATGTAAATCTGTTCCTTCTGGCATCAGCGCTGCGATTTTCTTAAGCTGATCCATAGGGTCAGGATTTCCTGTTTTACTTAAAATAGTTGGATTTGTTGTAACTCCATCATATGGGTACATATCAAAAAATTCTTCAATCTTCTTTAAATCTGCATCATCGATTAAAATTTTCATTCTCTTTCTCCTTTTCTACAAACATTTTATGCCTGTTTTTATTGTATCAGATTCGTTTTTTCTAGTATAGTGCGAAAGATTTCTTTCCCGCGGAAAAATTGTGTACTAGTTTATTATTTTACTTTTCTCATCCACCTTGCGCAATTTATTATAATCTTAAATTATTTGACATTAAAATAATTTGTTGTTATTTTATAATAAGAACAAAATGAATACAGAATAACAAGGAGATTTCCTATGAATATCATGAAAAAAATGTACTGCCGTGTCTTTCAGACCGGCTTAAAAATTGCACTTCCTTTTCTTCCATATAGAAAGCCAAAAATTTTAAAAAGCGTGGAAGAAATCCCTATGGTGCTCGCAAAGAAAAAAATTGACTGCGTGTTAATCGTAACCGATCCAGGCATTTCTGCCCTCGGATTAACAAAACATTTGCAGGAAGCACTTACTGAAACAGGTATCAACTATGTTTTATATGATGAAACGGATGCCAACCCAACTACAGAAAATGTTGCCGAAACAGAAAGCCTCTACAAGGAAAACGGCTGCAAAGCAATTATTGGTTTTGGTGGTGGATCTTCCATGGACTGTGCCAAGGCAACCGGTGCAAGAATTGCAAAACCTCGCCAGCCACTTTCTAAAATGGAAGGTATTTTAAAGGTTCACAAGAAGATTCCTCTTCTTTTTGCTGTACCAACAACTGCAGGAACCGGAAGCGAGGCGACACTTGCCTCTGTCATCGTTGATTCCGAAACAAGACATAAATATGCAATCAACGACTTTCCACTCATTCCACGTTACGCAGTTTTAGATCCAGAGGTAACAAAATCTCTTCCTCCATTTATCACTGCAACAACCGGGATGGATGCATTGACCCACGCGGTAGAAGCATTTATCGGAAATTCTACAACTCCTGGTACAAGAGCCGACGCGTTAATCGCAACAGAACTTATTTTCAAGCATCTCGACACCGCCTATGAAAATGGTGAAGACTTAAACGCACGTAAACAGATGAAGTCGGAGGC
>JAZUED010000310.1:0-12412 GCA_045640005.1 Candidatus Fimousia sp. | reverse complement strand
CAGTCCTTCTTCGTAGCAGAACAGTTTACTGGTAACCCAGGTAGATACGTACCACTTAACGAAACAATCCGTGGTTTCAAGGAAATCCTTGAAGGTAAACACGATATGATTCCAGAAGGTATGTTCTTATACGCTGGTTCTATTGATGAAGTAGTAGAACGCTACAACAATAAGTAGGTGAGATCATGGCAGAGAAACAGTTTAAACTGGAAATCATCTCTCCGGACCGCTTATTCTATGATGGAGCTGCTACAATGGTTGAATATAAGACCACTGAAGGTGAAGTTGGTGTTTATGCAGACCACGTAGCAATGACACAGATTATTGCTCCTGGCAAACTTACCATTACAGAAGCCGATGGCATAAAGAAAGAAGCTGCATTAATCTCCGGATTTGTTGAAATTCTTGCAGATAAGATTACAATTCTTGCAGAAACAGTAGAATGGCCGGAAGATATTGATAAAGACCGTGCAGAAGCTGCGAAAAAACGTGCTCAAGATCGTCTTGCAAACAGAGACAGCGGCTCAATCGATGTTGCCAGAGCAGAGCTGGCGCTTCAGAGAGCGTTGATTCGATTATCATTTTAAGATTTAAATTTTTACATAATAAGAGCCACATCCGTTTTGGATGTGGCTCTTGTTGCTTATTATAGAAGCTATTTTATTTCGAAACTTTCATAGTCTTTTTAAAGCCGGTTTTTTTGCTTAAAAGCTTTTTGTATTTCTTTAAGCATTTTGCAGGAACTTTAAACTTCGCATTCTTCTTAATGCCGCTAAAAGCATCTTTTCCAATCGATTTTATAGACGTAGATTTGATTGTAATCTTCGCAAGCTTGCTCTGTTTTTTGAAAGCTTTTGAATCGATTGCAGTTACTTTATATGATTTGCCTTTGCATTTAACAGAAGAAGGAATGGTAACTGTTGTAAGCTTCTTCTTGCCGGCAACACCAGTTAATGTAACGGTTCTCTTAGAACCAGTAGATGTTACCTTATATTTTAATCCTTTGACCGTGTAGATATCACCTTTCTTTACAGAAGGATCTTTTACATTGACCGTACAGATTTCAATCTCTTTGCCGTAAAAACCAAGAGCAACGATGGTAACTTTTCCAGCCTTGTGGGCATAAAGTACACCAGTGTCTGTAACCTCAACGATTTCCGAATTCGAGGAAACAAATCTTACCGAATCAGAGGTAGAGACATCATTTTCTTGTGTGACTGGTGTCAATTTGTCATAGGCACCTGGTTTCATTGTGAGACTGTGTTTGTCTATTGCAAAACCTGCAAAGTAGTTGATATCATCATCAGAGATGACATGAACCGTGATCGTTTTGGAAACGCCATTTTCTAAAGTAGCAGTAACTTTTGCGATGCCTTCTTTTTTCGGCATAATCCATTCGTCCCCATCCCATTCGAGAACATCCGTGTTGTCGCAAGTCCAGGTTACGTTATCCTCTTCCATTGAATCGAATGGTGTAATTGTATAATTTAAATAAACAAAGTCATCTACACTTACATAGATCTCATCCGCTAAGAAATGAATCTTCTGTGCGTGAACAATTTCAGACTCTTTTAAGTATTTCGCATAGATGGTCATAGGAGAATATACGATTGAATTTTCGTAGAGACGATATTCCTCGTCCTCATCATCGACGGAGAACCATCCTACAAAGGTATATCCTTTTTGGGCTTTTGGAGCAGTTGGAAGTTCTCCAATATAATCACCACGAGAAATCGTTCTCTTTTCGATAGTATTGTCATTTGCAACGAAAGTACATTCGCAAGGAGTTGCTTCAAGTAAGTTTAAATTATTTGTAAGCCAGTCAGAACGATGATCAATCCAACGTCTTAATCGATCTACTTCCTCTTTAAAGGTGAGAGGTTCTTCCTGGTCAAAATCATTCGCACCCCATTTTTCAAAATCATAGTACTGAGAAATCTTCAACTGTTCGTAATACTGATCGAGGATACCACCATCTTTTGTGATTTCGGCAAGTTGCTTCTGGATATCCGGCCAGCGATCCTGAACGGCATCAGAGAATTCTTTATCAAGCAACAGCTTCTGGAACCAGGTAGAGGTTGTCTGAGAATAGCCTTCCCAGGAGTTGTCTTCATCGGAGTACATGTCATAGGATGCCCATGCAACATAGTCGAAATCCCAAAGTGGACCCCAGTAAAGCTTTCCGTTACGTTTTTTGTAAAGGTAAGTACTTGTAGAACCGAAAGCATCTCCGTTCATAGAGAGTTCCTGAATCCACCAGTAATCTACGGCAGAATTCACATCCATCAAATCCTTGTAGGATGTGCCGTCGGCGGTCTTAAAGTCTTTGCCATAAATGGCATCCTCTACGGTCTGCACATAATTTGAAATATACTTATACTGTGCTTCATTTTCATATCCATCAAAGTCTGGACTTTCAATAAGGAAAGAATTTCTTCTTTCTGTCTCGAATGAAAGCTTATCTTCATCTCCGTAAGGATTCATGGAAAGGAGATATCCGCCGGAAATGGTTTCTGGATCGGTTGCTTCTTTATTCTCATCAGAAGTCAGATCGTCAATGTCTACACGACTTTCGCCTACACGAATCTGTTCAGAAAGATAGTAGCTTCCAAGATAAGTGCCATTCATTACAACGTCAACAAAAACACATTCTGGAGTGAATTCTATTCCTAGAGACTTGCCTAACCAGTAGGTCATTTTATTTCGAAGGAAAGAGTTGTCATAGCGGTTTGCCAAAAGTACCCAGTGTTTATTTTTGCCCATACCAAATAAGTTTGCTTTTTTCTCTAATTTGATTTTGTAAGGCTTTTTATCGGCGATCCATGTGGAATTACCACGTCCGCGAATGTATTCCATGGTATAAGTTTCGTTTTTCTGGGAGCCATATTCGCCGACATAACCATCTGGAACCTGAATGGTCATATTTCCATAACATTCTGCTTCGTGATCCCCATCAGAATTCATCTCACCGATGGTTCCCTCAGATTCATCGATATCTAAATAGACAACCGGAATGCTGGATTTTACAAATTCGATAGAACGAAGAAGAACTTCCTGACTTGTGTCACTGTCACACTGGAAACGAATGGTTACTTCGTGTTTTCCCTGAATGTGAGCATCCTCTACATTGGCTGTTACATCGCCATCATAATACCAGTTGCCGTCTTTCTTTTGTTTCTTTAAGAGTAAATCTGCCACTGGTGTTTCGTCTTCGTCGAGATAAACAAAGGCATGTACTTTTGTACGTTTTTTCGCAAGTGCATCGATTGTGATGCGTCCAACCTGCCCGTCGCTAAAGTCAAATGGATCTGCAAAGTGTAAGGCAGTTTTGGATAAGTTCTTTTGTTTTCCGCTTAATAAGAGACCGTCTTCTGCTTCCTTTTCAAGCTCAGAAACAGTGATATCACCTTCAACCGTCAGTTTTTCAGATGAATAAAGGTCGCGTAAAGAAATTTTACGATAGTCTGCGGTAATACCGTTTGAGTAATCTTTGTCGGAATCTTTGGAAGGATAGATTCCATAGGATTCTGCCGAAACATTCATTGGTGTGATGCAAAGAATCAATACGAGCATCACGCAAAGAATTCTCGACAGACCATTTTTTAATGTGATCATAAAAAAACCTCCTGTTCGTTTTGCCATATCATTATTATACAACGAACAGGAGGTAAATATTTTTAACGATACATTACAATAGTATGAATGTATGTAACATTTTTATGACACTTAGAATAATCAAGATATGCCTCTTAATCCCACCAGAAAAACCATTTGTCGGATTGAAGGAGACAGTCTGCCCACTGCCCAATGGTGCAGTCACTACAACACTGTTCAATAAGATCTGGACAAAATGCATAATGCTCGGTTGCAATGGAGACTGCTTCGGTTTCGTCAGAAGGTTTTTTCGGTGCAAAACCTTCTACCATATCTTCGCAGATTACGGCAGGAACAAATTGCCATTCCTCATACCATTTTTTGAAGATTGACATCATATATTCTGTTGGAGGACATTCACGAAAGCCTCCCATTGGAACCCAGGCAAATATTTCCCAAGGGTTTTTGGTAGGAACCTTGGCGATGAGTACTTCTAAGGTTTCATCCCAGTCTGGAGGAAGAAATCCTGCAAAGTCGTTGATTCCCTGTCCACGTTCTACATCGCTTACTACATCCTTCCAGTCTTCGCCGGAAGAGGCAATATCTTTTTTGATTTCGTCAAGGTAGCCGGCAAGAATCGCCGCACCATCATGATTTTTATATTCTTTCAGATAATACTCTGGTTTTTTGCATTTTTTTAAAGTATCTGCAAGGTGTTTGCCCGGTACAATGATGACCGGAGTAAATCCAGATTGCTCGCCCTGTGACTTGATTGCAAAAAACATCTCTAGTAAACGAGTTGCATTCTGCTGTGGTTCCACCACAATACTTTCGCAGGCAAGAAGCTTTTTGATTTTCTTTGTATACTTATCCATAATTACTCTCTCCCGTTGATTTCGTCAATGATGCCAGGAATTTCGGATGGATGGGAAATGATTTTATAAGGATGAAAGGCTGCAAGCTCTTCATATTCACGGAATCCCCATAATACCCCAATCGTTACCATTCCGGCGGCAATTCCGGTTTTCATATCTGTGTTTGTGTCGCCAATATATAAGCATTCTTCTGGTTTACAGCCGAAAATGTCTGCTAATCGAAGTGCCCCGCTTGGATCTGGTTTTTTTGGTACCCCGTCAATCTGTCCGGCTGTTTCATCAAAATACTGTGGTCCGAAAAAGACACGGATATTTTCAATCGCCTGTGCATCTGGTTTGTTTGAAAAACAGGCTACTTTTAAGTCTCTCTTTCGAAGCTCGCCGAGCATGTCGATGATGCCATCATATGGAACAACTCCATGAAGACTGTGTTCGGAGAAAAATTCGATATAGTTTTTACAGGTTTCTTCGTAGTGGAGATCAAAATCCGGATCCTTTAAAAAGGTGAGAGAACGACGAATCTGATTGTAATACCCGTCGCCAACCATCCATTTGAACTCATCCCTTGGAATTTCACCAAGCCCATAGCCTCTTGTTACTGCATTTGTGCAATAGGAGAGTGCATCGAGTGTATCTAATAACGTTCCATCTAAGTCAAATATACATGCTTTGATCATGCTTGTTCCTTCTTTCCTGAGGTAGTTGATGATATGAAATCACCTGTTTTTATTTTATCGTATCTTGCAAAAATAGAAAAGATGATAATTTTCACTGTTTGTGCTATACTTTAAATAACTATGCAATAAATTATATTAATAAAGGGAAAAGACTATGAGTTTTGTATCAATTTTAGCCCAGATTCGCGAGTTTTTTATGATTGCGGCACCTGCATCTCTCGTGATTACATTAGTGTTTGGGTTTATTCATAAATTTATCTTAAAGAAAGAACTTCCATTATGGAAATTAGTATCCGGTTTTCTGCTGATTATGATCATTTCATTTATCGCTTATCTCACATTCTTTTCGAGAAGCGAGACTTATGCAAGCTATGACGTCCATGCATTCAGATCCTACCGCGAGGCATGGAATTCCTTCTCTATCAGGAACTGGCAGCTTGTGATCTTCAATGTTTTAGTATTTTTGCCAGTAGGATTTTTACTTCCACTTACGTTAAATATCATGAGAAAAGGCTATCGAACCGTCATTCTAGGGATACTTTTTTCGGCAGGAATTGAGTTTGGACAGTATTACACAAAGCTAGGCCTCTGTGAATTAGATGATCTGATCAACAATTCTCTCGGGATTATCTTAGGCTACTGCCTCTTCCGCGTATTATACACCTTCGTTGACGATAAGAAATTTAAGCTGGTCAAATGCTTCCTTGCCCTGATTCCAATCTGTATCATCGTGGGAGGCTTTGGTTCTATTTTCTATCTATATGAAAATCAGCCATTTGGAAATCTGCCAATCAATTATACTTATCAGGTGGACATGTCAAATACAGATTTCAGTGTTCAGGTTGGCGTGCTCTTAACAACGCAGTCAAAAGAAGGTCATATCTACATTCCGAAATCCTATAGCAAAACACAGGCAGAAGCATTTGCTACCCATCAGCTTAACCGAATGGGAGTTGAAGGGAAGGATAAATTTAGTTATGATGGCTCACTTTTAACATTAAAACGCGGCGATTACCGAATGATGGTGAATTTAGACGACCAGTCCTATCATATTTCCCGCTTAGCAGAAGGAAATATGGATATTCAGGCGGACATGGGAATTTTAAATGTGAAAAAGAAATTACAGGAATATGATATTGAGATTCCAAAAGGTGCAGTGCTTACAAAGCCAGAAGAAGGTGCCTACGTCTGGAGCATTGAAAGAAATGACGAACATGCTTCCGGGGTGACAGGAACACTTTACTGCCGTACAACTCAGGAAGGAGAAATCTTCGAGATTGAGAACCGCATGATCACATTTGACAGCGATGTGCGTGTGGAACTGGTTTCCGAACGCGAAGCAGCAAATCGTTTGAAGAATGGATATTTCTACTGGGATATTCATAATGGAGAGATTCGTAGCTTAAAGATTACCGGTCTGGAACTGACCTATTCCCAGGATACAAAGGGCTATTATCAGCCGGTTTATCTATTCCACTGTGTGGTAAATGGGGAAAACAGAGATTTTGTAATTCCAGCCTATGAACAAAACGATTTAGGAAAAGTTTATATGGCGAAGATCGAGGAAAAAATAAAGGAGATAATCAATCGATGATTTTTGATACACACGCCCACTACGACGACAGGGCATTTGATGAAGATAGAGAGAGTTTATTAAACTCCATGAATGAAGGAGGAATCGGACGAATTGTCAATATTTCTTCCGATTTTACAAGTATAGCAAAAACAATTGATCTCACAAAACAGTATGATTTTATCTATGGGGCTGTGGGCATTCACCCAAGCGACTGTGGAGAACTTAAAAAAGAACAGATCGAATATATCAGAGAGATGAGCAGAAATGATAAGATTCTTGCTATTGGTGAGATTGGTCTTGATTATTACTGGGATGATGTGCCACGCGATGTACAGAAATGGTGGTTTGAAGCGCAGATGGAAGTGGCAAGGGAAGAAAAACTTCCAGTTGTCATCCACAGCCGTGATGCAGCCAAGGATACCGTAGATATGATGAAAGCACTTCACGCAGAAGAAATCGGTGGTGTCGTACACTGCTATTCCTATTCTGTGGAGCTTGCCAAGATATTTTTAGACATGGGATTCTATATCGGAATTGGCGGAGTGGTAACCTTTAAAAATGCGAAAAAATTAAAGGAAGTTGCAAGCTATGTACCGCTTGACCGTATTGTTTTAGAAACCGATTGCCCATATCTTTCACCGGTACCAAACCGTGGTAAGAGAAATTCAAGCTTAAACCTTCCTTATGTTGTAAAGGAAATTGCAGCAATCAAAGGCATTTCCGAGGAAGAATTAATCAAAGCAACTTATAAAAATGCATGTAATTTATATAGAATGGAACAGTAGATATGAATGAAAAATTAAGCAATCCTCAAAAAACGATTGAGGTAATTCAGAAATATGATTTTGCCTTTCAGAAAAAATTCGGGCAGAATTTCTTAATTGATGCACATGTCTTAGACAAGATCATTGATGCAGCAGATGTAGGTCCAGAGGACTTTGTTATTGAAATCGGACCAGGAATCGGAACTTTAACCCAGTATCTTTGCGAAAATGCCAGAGAAGTTGCGGCAATCGAAATCGATACAAACCTAATTCCTATTTTACAGGACACTTTATCCGCTTATGACAACATCACAATCATCAATGAAGACGTTTTAAAGGTAGATATTGCAGCTCTTGCAAAAGAAAAAAATAATGGAAAGCCAATTAAAGTTGTAGCAAACCTTCCATATTATATAACAACCCCAATCATTATGGGCTTATTTGAAAACCATGTGCCGATTGAAAGTATCACCGTTATGGTTCAGAAGGAAGTGGCAGACCGTATGCAGGTAGGCCCTGGCACAAAGGATTATGGCGCACTTTCCTTAGCCGTTCAGTATTATGCAAAACCATATATCGTGGCAAATGTACCGCCAAACTGCTTTATGCCTCGTCCAAAGGTTGGTTCTGCAGTCATCCGTCTTACAAGACACAAAGAAATGCCGGTTACCGTAAAGGACGAAGCGTTCATGTTCAAATTAATCCGTGCCGCATTCAATCAGAGAAGAAAAACTCTTCAGAATGGATTAAATAACTCTCAGGAAATTCAGGTAAACAAGGCAGATGTAGTTGCTGCTTTAGAAAAACTTAAACTTTCTCCAACGATTCGAGGAGAAAAGCTTACATTAGAACAGTTTGCAGCTTTAAGTGATCTTCTCATGCCACAATAGGAGGAATGAAATATGAATATTTTTTCCGTACTCATTGCTGTGGCAATTGCAGGTATTATTCTGATTATTTTATATATTCTGGCAATTAAGCCAAATGATGACGAAGAACGAAGAAAAGGCTTAAAGCCATTAGAAGAAAGACCGGTTGCTCACCGTGGTATTTTTGATAATAAAGGAGATGCACCGGAAAACTCTATGCTCGCTTACAAAAGAGCAGTGGAATATAACGTACCATTTGAATGTGATGTTCATCTGACCAAAGATGGAAAGCTTGCCATGCTTCATGATCCAACGTTAAAAAGAATGTGTGGCCTGGATATTCCGATGAATCAGCTTACCTATGAAGAAATTTGTCAGTATAAATTAAAGGATTCCGAGCAACGTATTCCACTTCTTGATGATGTCCTTGCGATGGTAGATGGACAGGTGCCGATTGTATTAGAAATTAAGCCACACGGAAATCATAAGGAAACTGTGAAAAAAGTAGCGGAGAGAATGGATGCCTACAAAGGCTTCTGGGTATTAGAATCTTTCCATCCGGGAATTCTTCGCTGGTTTTATAAAAACCGTCCGGAAATTTTAAGAGGGCAGTTGGCTACAGATATGTTTAAAAATCATCTTGGCGGAAATCTCTTTGAAAAATTGATTGTCACATCTTTAGTGACAAATTTCCTTACAAAACCAGATTTTATATCCTACAACTACAAATATAGAAGAAATATTTCATATCGACTTTGTAGAAAATTGTATCGATGTGGTAATGCCGGATGGACTTTTAGAAGTAGAAAAGCGTTACGAAAATTTGGCAAGCGCTTTGATACTATTATTTTTGACAGTTTTATTCCGAAAGCATTAGAAGAAGAACAGAAACGATGAAAACTATGTGGAACATACTTGGAATAGAAAAAACAATCGATGAGGCAGCTATCAAGGAGGCCTATCGTAAACAATTGATTCATGCGAATCCGGAAGAACATCCGGAAGAATTTAAAGCGCTCCGAACTGCGTATGAAGAAGCCTGCGCATGGGCTCAAAAAGCAAAGCGTGAGAAAGGTCCAATAGAACAATGGGTCTATGATATGGAGGAGCTTTATAACAATTTTTATTACCGCGTTGATGAAGACGAATGGGATGAGATTTTTGAAAATGAGATTTGTTCTGATTTAGACACAGAGGTTGAGGCGCGCGATGCGGCGATTTCTTTTGTGATGGGGCATTATCTTGTTCCTAGATTCGTCTGGAAGAAAATGTGGGATACCTTTGAATTTGAAGAAAATAAAGATCAGATTATCGAGAAGATTTCAATCGATTATTTTAATTATATTGAACATCGTGCCAATAACGATGACTTATTTGACTACCAGTTGTTTGAGGGCCCGGATGATGCAGACTATGATCAGTTCATTACAGATGCATCCATGCTTAAGATGCACACCGATGAGGGAGCATTTGACAAGGCAGAAGCGGCTGCAAAGCGCGTGCGAAACAGTGAAATCTATCATCCATATGTAAATATTGAGCTGGCGAGGCTTTCTTTTTATACTGGAACGGATGACTGGAAAGCGATTTTATCTGATTTGGAAGCAGAACTTTATGAAGATCCTTATCTTTTTGATCTTCAGGCGGAAATTAAGATGAAAGAAGGGGATTATGAAGGTGCTCTTCCTTATTTGAAACAGGCTTATGAAGCCGAAACCAACTATATCCAGATTACAAGACATTATGTGAAGACTCTTTATGAGACTGGAAAATACGAAGAAGGCAAAGCCATCTGCCTCGATTTGTTAGAAGAGAAAGTACCGGATGATTATGTGTGCGAGATTTTGATGGCCATCAATGAAGAACTCATTAAAATCTGGAAGGATAAACCAGAGAAAAAGATGGATTTGGGCTGGTGCTATTATCAGAATCAGCGTTTTGATGACTGTCGTGAACTCTTTCGCACGATGAAACCGGAAGGAGAATGGGAATTTGATTATTATAATCTCCTTGCGCGTGTCCTTTTGGAAACAAAAGAGTATGAACTTGGCTATGATTTGACCAAAATATGGATTCGAAACATCGAAAATCTCAAAGGCGATGAAAAAGATTATATCAGAAAGAGTCGTCGCTATGGCTATGCACATTTTATTGCATCCATGTTCTGTCTTGAACTTGGTGATGATGAGAGAGCAACCAAGTATTTAGATCGTGCGATCGAGCTTGACCATGAACAGATGGATCTTTTGATGTATCGTGAGCGTCGAATGGACAGCTTCCTTACAAATCGTCGTTTTGAGGATTGTATTCACGAAGCAAATCTGTGCTTAGAACTTAGTGAATTTTTCTTCCCGGCATATGTATATCGTCAGGAGGCAAATGCTGGGCTTTACCGTGTGCAGCAGGTCATTGATGATTTCCATCGTTGTGTAGAACTTGCACCAAATCAGGGTAAGCCATATGTGACATTGATTCGCCTTATGATGGAATTTAATGCCGGAAATGAGATTTCGCAGATTATTGAGATGGCAAAGAACAATGGTGTGGATGATCCGGAGCTTGATTTTTATATTTTAGATTTTGAACGCCATCAGGTGAATGAACCAGTGCGAATGCGAGAAATCGCAAAAGAGATGAAAGATCTGATCGAGAAGCTTCCGGATAAAGAAGGTGAGATTAGTTACCGATTAGCACTCGTTTACGATACCTTATGCCATATTGATGGAGAAAAGAATATCGAAAAGAATTCTGCATTATCTTTATCTTATGCGAAAAAGGCTGTAAAATACGACCCCTCTATCCCACAGCATCACTGGCTGTTAGGAGACATTTACCAGGGACGTGGCGAGTTTGAAAAAGCAATCAAATGCTACCTTCGCGTGGTGGAACAGGATCCAACTTTAGTGGATGCTTATATTGATCTTGGAAATTCTTATTTAAGAGTGAAAAAACAGAAAAAAGCGATCAAAGCATTTGAACAGGCGGTAAAAATTAATGACCGCCATGATTACATTCACAATACGTTGATGAATCAGTATCTGAATCTCTTTTCGGATACAAGAAATGAAGAATATTATGAAAAAGCAATTATGCACGCGAATAAGCAGTTAGAGATTATTGAGAATGATTATTATTACAGAGAACGTGCATATGTTTATATAGAAAATGCAGAGTATGACAAAGCTTTTGTGGATATGAAAAAATCTTACGAATTGGCACCGGAGGATCTGTATGCGTTAAGCAGTATGGGATACATTTGCAGGCTGCTTGGTCGATATGATGAGGCAATCGCATATTATAAATTAGCAGAGCCTCACGCAGAGACCGACCAGCAAAAATATGGCATGTATCATTGGTGGGCACCGATTTATACGAGAAATGGTCAGTTTAAGGAAGCAATCAAGTGCCTTGAAAAATGTCTCGCAATTGATCCTAAGGTTATGGATATCCATGAGGAAATTGCAGAAAATTATTTTCGTATGGAGAATTATAAAAAAGCAATTGAGCATTATGAAAAGGTTGTGAAGGCAAGTGAACATCCAAATCCATATGTGGTCAGAGATTTAGCAAGAGCATATCTTTATAATAAGAATCCGATTAAGTGCCGTCGTGCGGTAAAACAGATTGAAATAGAATATCATGATGATGCAAGAGTAATCACCAGACTGGGTGAGTTTTATCTGGAAGATAAGAATGATCCGAAAAATGCTGCCCGATGCTTTAAAATGGCGTTTGATAAAACATTTGAAGAACCATATATGTACATGGTTGAAGCGTTAGCTAAGCTTGGAAGGATCAAAGATGCGAAGAAGATGTGTCGTCTTGCAGAAAAAATATTGATTGAGCTGTATGGTTCGGTGGATGGATATCTGCATCATTACGGAAGAGTAAAGTCAGTTTACTACAAGCTTGCGCTGATGTATTATTATAGTGGCGATGAGGACAAATTCAAAGCAAGTATGCAAGATATGAAGGAACAGTATATGTGCTATTTCTGTACCTATGGGGACTGTTTTGAACAGATGGTGCTTGAAGCCTATGTGGCAGCAGACGAAGG
>JAZUED010000309.1:0-2224 GCA_045640005.1 Candidatus Fimousia sp. | reverse complement strand
ATGTTCCGGAACGCTCTGTGGCAACATTTGCCCGTGAAAATGCTTTGCCGGTCGTTCATAATGTCTGTCCGGTAGATGGTTCTACGAAAAGAGCTTATGCAAAAGAGCTGGTCAAACAATTAAGTGAAGAGAATCGAGGCGTGAAAGATCGTTTGATGCATGCGATTGAAGAAGCACATTTTGAAGATTGGCCTCGTAAGGTATAAAAATATAGCCGCGACAATTGTCGCGGCTGTTTTAAATTCCTAATATTTTCTTCTTAATTGCAGCGAATTCTTCTTCGGTAAGGATTCCATCGTCAAGAAGCTTTTTGTATTCAAGGATTTGTTCTACGTTAGATTTTGCAGCTGGTTCTTCTTTAACTACTTCCTTAATGATGACTGGAGAAGCAGCAGCGGCAGGTGTTGCCTGAAGATGAGTTGCATGAGTTTTAAAGATTTCATTCGCCATGTCTACGATTTCTTCACAACGGTCTTTACGCAGGCCGATGCGGAAAACGCCAGGAACGGAATCTAATACGAGCACATCAAGAAGGGCATCCTCTTCACGGTAAATGCGATTCAAATGATACCAGTAAACTGATACAAAGTGATCAGAAAAACGCTTTTTCTGGGAAATGATAAAACGTTTATTTGTTAAAGCAAAAGCAGTATAATCTGCCTGTGTTCTACGTCCACGATAATTATCCATACCGATGAAAGTCATAAGACATTCTTCATCAGGTTCTAAATTCTTTTCAATGATTGCAAAATGTTTTTTCGCCATCTTAAATGAGTAGCCAAACGCAAAATGATGTTCGCTTGCATAGTCATACATGGCCTGAGCAGTTGTAATTGCCATAAAGATCTCTCCTTAATTTCAGTCTTGCATTTATTTTATCAAAAATTTTTATGAATTACAATGATTGCATAATTCATAGAAATTGTTTATTATTTTGTACAATTTTGTCTATATATTCTACTTGTATCTTTGATAATATTATTTTATAATAAAGCATGTCACGGGAACACTGTGGCTTAGGGTATTTACATTTTAAAAACATTTCTCTTAAAAGACGTTTACACACACAAGCATTTAATTTTAATGAGAACGTGAGAAGCACTGGTTTATTGGCGTTACCAGTGCTTTTTTCGTTGTGTAGAAACTTCGTTCCCATGTCACGAAAACCTTCGGGAGGAAGCACACTTTTCATTTGTACACAACATATGAATGTAGTAAAATAGACATAAGTGTATGTATATAATTACTTTATATAAGAAGGAGAAAAAAAGATGCTTTATTATGTAGATCAGCAGGCAAATCAGACAGGGACTGGCACAAAAGAACAGCCATTTTTAACGATTTCGCAGGCAGCAGCCATTGCAAAAGCAGGTGATCAGGTCATCATCATGCCTGGTATTTATGAAGAATGGATCAATCCGGCAAATGGTGGAACAAAGGATGCGCCAATTTCCTACCGTGCATACAAACCGGGAACCGTTACCGTTACTGGTGCGATGAAAGCAAAAGGATGGGAAGTATTTGATGGCGATGTATGGATGCTTACCATCGATAATAAAATCTTTGGAGATTACAATCCATATACGACAATTATCCACGGAGACTGGATTTCTGAGAGCAATCCAGTGCATACAGGTGAAATTTATTTAAACAATAAGAGTTTTTATGAAAAACAGACCTTAGAGGAAGTGATGGATCCTAAAGTTTATGGATATTCCTGGGATCAGAAACAGACCTTATATTGCTGGTTTACAGAGCAGGATGAAGTACATGATACAACAATCCTTTATGCAAACTTCCAAGGAGCAAATCCAAACGAAGAAGATGTTGAAATTAACGTGAGAAGAAGATGCTTCTTCCCTGATCGAACAGGCGTTAATTATATTACAATTTCCGGAATTGCCTTTGAAAAGGCAGCGACTCAGTGGGCACCACCAACAGCTTTTCAGGATGGTATGGTAGGACCACACTGGTCCAAAGGCTGGGTAATTGAAGACTGTGAAATTTCTAATTCCAAGTGCAGCGGTATCTCCCTCGGGAAATATTTACAGCCGGAAAATGATAACAAGTGGTCTACCTGGGGTTATAAAGATGGTACTCAGACCGAGCGCGATAACATTTGCCAGGCGGTAAATGAAGGCTGGAGCAAGGAAACCATCGGCTCTCATATCGTAAGAAACTGTCACATTCATCATTGTGGACAGACTGGTATCGTAGGTCATCT
>JAZUED010000308.1:0-5710 GCA_045640005.1 Candidatus Fimousia sp. | reverse complement strand
CAGACAGATCGGCATCTCAAACTGCTTCGCATGGCAGCTCGCCAAGGCAAATTTTTACGCCAGAGAGAAGCATTTGACGGAATTTGTTTCTATCCAGGGGCATTATAATCTGATTGCGAGAGAAGAAGAGCGCGAGATGGCACCATTTTGCTATGACCAGAATATCGCAATGACACCATATAGTGCTCTTGCAAGTGGCAGACTTTCAAGACTTCCTGGAGAGAAAACAAAGCGTCTTGAAGAAGATGCTTATGCAAAATTTAAGTATGACAATACAGCAGTAGCGGATCTTAAAATCATTGAACGTGTGGCAGAAATTGCGAAAAAACGAGGCGTGTCCATGACGGAAGTTTCCCTTGCATGGCTTCTTACAAAGGTAGCTTCCCCAGTTGTCGGAGCAACGAAACTTTCACAGATCGATGGCATGGTCAAAGCAGTGGATCTTGTACTTTCCCAGGAAGAAATCAATTATTTAGAAGAACTCTATATTCCACATCCACTTGTTGGGGTGATGGCACAAAATGGAAAACAAAAGGCAGGAAATGTAGTGTAGATTCTAGAAAGGATAAAATATGGCAGAAAAAATTGTACAGACAGCAGGAAGAAATGCACTTGGTGAATTTGCACCACAGTTTGCACATTTCAACGACGACACATTATTTGGAGAAAACTGGAACAATCAGGATATTGATGTGAAGACAAGAAGCATCATTACAGTCGTTGCTTTAATGTCTTCCGGAATTACGGATTCTTCCTTAATTTATCACTTACAGAATGCGAAAAATCATGGGGTGACACAGAAAGAAATCGCAGCCATCATCACTCATGTAGCATTTTATGTAGGCTGGCCAAAGGGCTGGGCAGTATTTAATCTTGCAAAAGAAATCTGGCAGCCAGGAGAGATGGATCTTCCTTATGAAGATGAAGCAATGAGAGCGCATGCAAAATCTATGGTATTCCCAATTGGCGCGCCAAATGATGCATTTGCGCAGTACTTTGTAGGTCAGAGCTACTTAGCTCCAGTTTCCACTGAACAGATTGGCGTGTTTAACGTAACATTTGAACCGGGATGTCGTAACAACTGGCATGTTCACAATGCGGACAAGGGCGGAGGCCAGATTCTCATTTGCGTGGCTGGCCGTGGATACTATCAGGCAGAAGGCGAAGAAGCGGTTGAGATGAAACCGGGCGATTGTATTAATATTCCGACTGGTGTTAAACATTGGCACGGAGCAGCTCCAAATGAATGGTTCAGCCATCTGGCTATCGAAGTTCCAGGTGAAAATGGCTCTAACGAGTGGTTAGAAGCGGTCAGTGATGAAGTATATGGTAAATTGAAATAAGGTTTTTCCATAATATGGAGGAAAGATGTAAGATGAAAATTTCTATGAAGAGAGTGTTGGCGCTTTTGTTATGTGGGATTTTGGTGTTTGCACTGATTGGTTGTGGTGGTAAGGCTGATTCGAGCAAGGAACAAACAAATGACAAGGAAGCCGGAACAGAGGCGGAGTCTGTTAAAGATACAGATGCTTCTGAGTCTGCAGAAGATTCCGATCATGATTCTGATATGAAAAAAGTGGCAGTTGTTTACTTTTCTGCAACTGGCACAACAAAGGAAATTGCACAGATGATTGTGAAGGAAACAGATGCAGATTTATATGAAATCCAACCTGCTGACACTTACACCAAGGAAGATTTAAACTATGATGATGACAGCTGCAGAGCAAATCAGGAGATGAATGATGACAGCGCCAGACCAGAAATTAAGAATGATTTGAGTCAGGTGACTAGATATGAAACCATCTATCTTGGTCATTCTATCTGGTGGGGAGCAGCTCCACGAATCATCCAGACATTCATAGAAACGTATGATCTTAGCGGTGCAGAAATTCATACATTCTGTACTTCCGGCAGCACAGGCATTGATCAGAGCATCAATGATCTTAAAAATAATTATCCAAAGTTAAATATCGTAGATGGCAAGCGATTAAATGATGCCACAGAAGATGATATTAAAGACTGGGTTAGTGAATAATAGTAAAGCGAGCTTTTCGGAGCTCGCTTTTTGCATATTTTAGTACATAATTATTGGTATTCTGGGAAACATTTTGTGTACTAACTTGTTCTTCCTAAATTTTGTTAATATATTGCTACGTGGGAAAACTGTATCAGGATAATTGCCACGAAGCGAATTATTTTTCTACGTGGAAAGCAAGTCGGGGATGGTTGTTCCACGTAGTGGCCTCGTGGAGCTACGTGGATAGTAAAAGAAATGTTCAGATTCACGTAAGAGAAATTACGTGGAAAGTTTATTGATTTGCTAGATACACGTGAAAATGCTAGAAAATGGGTGAAATTAACAAATGATAGCTGGGAAATACGTGGCTGTACATTTTTTAGTAAGTTTCCACGTAGTGTTCTCTACGTGGAAAGTATAGAAAATCTCAAAAATCCATGTAAAAAAATTAGGGCTACGTGTAATGGGGCACTATTTACAAGAGTCCACGTAGTTCCAGCAAGGTCACTCGCGCAAATAAGAAAAAAATATGAATTCCCACGTAACATCCACGTGCAGACACAGTGCGCACAACAATCATCATCGTGAGAAAACAAGAAAATATCATTTTCCACATAGTTTTTTAGCTTAAATCTACGAAAAATGATTCTATATCGCCATCAGCAAATGTTTCTGTATGGCCATCAACAAATAGTGCTATAATAGTCCCATGATGAATTATTATGAAACATTAGAAAATTGCATAAAGGAACACTTTGGTGACAGCGTTACGATGACTGGTCGATCTTCAGTTTTTGGAGGTGACATCAACGAAGCATACAGGCTTGAATTATCTGATGGAAATCAGGTTTTTGTGAAGATGAATCAGTTATCGAATTTAGGCTTCTTTGAAACGGAAGCAAAAGGCTTGGCTGCACTTGCCAAATCAAAAAATATGCCAATTCCGAAGCTTCTTGGATATGGAAAAAATGGTGGGAAATCATTCCTCATGATGGAATATGTGAAGCCAGGTAGACCATCGAAAAAGCAATGGGAAGAGTTTGGCCACAATCTGGCTTACATGCATCTGGCGGACTGTGGAGATCAGTTTGGATTTGAAATAGATAACTATATTGGAGCGACCCCGCAGAAAAATGATTATAGAAAAGACTGGATCACTTTTTATCAGGAATGTCGCCTAAAACCACAGATTGAAATGGCTGCTTATTACTTTGATACGGAATTTCGCAAAAAACTGGATGATTTGGTAGAAAATTTAGACCGATATATCATCGCACCGAAAAAGCCATCCGTCATTCATGGAGATCTATGGAGTGGCAATGCGTTACACGGAGCCGACGGGGTATCTTATCTCATTGATCCAGCCACTTACTATGGACATTTTGAAGCAGAACTTGCCATGACAAAACTTTTTGGCGGATTTCCAATGGAATTTTATCAGGCCTATTTTGAAGTCAATAAACCCGAAGTAGGATTTCAGGAACGAGTGGATATCTACAATTTATATCATTTGTTAAATCACTTGAACCTCTTCGGATATGGATATCTTGGAGATGTGAAACGAATCGTGAATAGGTATTCCAAGTAATCAATTAAGAAGAAAGTGATAATAATATGGAAAAAGACAAGAAAACCGGTATCGCTTTTAATGAGAACACGATGACCGAAAAAGAAAAAATGCTACATAACATGCTTTATGATGCGAATTATAATCCGGAGCTTGAAGAAGATCGTCTGGAGTGTAAAACGATGTGCCAGGAATTTAATAATCTGCCCATTCGCGATTTAGAGGGAAGACAGGCGCTGATTAAGAAAATCCTGGGCAAAACAGGCGAACATGTCCACATTGAACCGAATTTTTGGTGTGATTATGGATACAATATCACCGTGGGTGAGAATTTCTATGCAAATCATGGATTAGTGATTTTAGATCCCGCGAAAGTAATATTTGGCGATAACGTATTTATTGCACCAAATTGTGGGTTCCATACCGCAGGTCATCCTATTGATTTCGAACGTAGAAACAGGGGACTCGAGTATTGCTATCCGATTACGGTTGGCGATAATGTATGGATTGGCGCCGGGGTTCAGGTAATGCCGGGAGTGGCCATTGGCGATAATGTTGTGATTGGCGGAGGTAGTGTGGTGACAAAAGATATTCCATCCGGTGTGATTGCCGTTGGAAATCCATGCCGCGTCCTTCGAGAGATCACGGAAGAAGATAAAATCAGGGATTATGCATATAAGAAGTAAAGTAAAAAAGTATTTATATTAAAAGTAAAGTCTAAAATTATGCATATAAAAAATAAAGGAAAAACGATGTATACATTAGAAGTAATCAAAACAAGAAGAAGTACTAGAAAATTCAAACAGGAACAGTTACCAAGAGAAATTGTTGAAGAAATTGTGGAAGCCGGCAGATATGCACCAAGTGGTGGAAACTCCCAGACGACACATTTTCTCGTGATTCAAAACAAAGAAGTGCTTGAGAAGCTCGCCACACTCGCGAGAGAAGCATTTGCCCAGATGGAAGTGACAGCGGATACGTATCGTTCCATGGCAAATTCCATCAACGCGTCCAAGAAAGGGAGTTATGTGTTTCATTACAACGCGCCGACGCTGATTCTGACAGCCAACCAGAAGGATTACGGCAACAACATGGCCGACTGCGTGTGCGCACTTGAGAATATGATGATCGCGGCAAATGCTCTTGCCATCGGGAGCTGTTACATTAATCAGCTGAATTGGCTTAATGAAGATCCAGCGATTCTTGCCTATCTTATGACTTTGGGATTAGGAGAAAATGAACGAGTCTATGCATCTTTAGCGATTGGATATGCCGATACGGAAGATGGAAAACCAGTCAGAACAGCCCTTGAAAGACACGGAAATGAAGTCACTTTTCTAGAATAAATGCGTCACAAATATGGAATAAAATTAAGAAAAATGGTATAATTACTTTACAATATAAAGTCTTGAGGAGGTGTATTTTATGGAACTTCAGAAACTTATTTACACAGTGGAAGACGGTATCGCAGTCATTACAATGAACTACATGAAAAACCTGAATGCCATTGACGAACAGATGGCAGATGAGTTGATGTATGTAGTTGATCAGGCAGAGAATGACCCTGCGGTAAAAGTCGTAGTAATTAAAGGCAGTAACAGAGCATTTTCCGCTGGAGGAGACATCGGATATTTCTATGAACTGATTCAGGCTGGCGGCGAAGTAAACATGGATGGGCTGATCTCTAAAGTTGGTACGGTGGCAGACGGACTTAAGAGAATGAGCAAGATGGTTATTACTTCTGTATGTGGTGCTGCAGCTGGTGCAGGCGTTAGTCTTGCATTAGGCGGTGACTTTATGATTTGTGCGGATAATGCGAAATTTATTCTGGCATTTGTGAATTTAGGACTGGTGCCGGATACTGGTGCGACTTATCTTTTATCCAAGGCTATTGGAACTGCAAGAACAATGGAACTTGCAGCGACTGGAAGACCAGTTGGAGCAGAAGAAGCAAAAGCACTTGGTCTTGCTTATAAGGTTGTTCCTAAGGAAGAATTAGATGAAGCAACCATGAAATTTGCGAGAAAATTAGCAGCAGGACCGCTCATTTCCTACAAAAATATCAAAAAACAGATTTATGCAACAAATTATGCTGATTACAAACAGTGGCTTGACGAAATTGAAGT
>JAZUED010000307.1:0-3578 GCA_045640005.1 Candidatus Fimousia sp. | reverse complement strand
TGTGTTATGAGTCTTATGTCCGGACGCGGCGGCATCTGTACAATCAAAGATGATTTTGAATGGTTAAGAGATAAGATGATGGATGCAGACGGTATCGTATTCTCCACACCAATTTTTGAAGATGGTACATGCGGTCTCTTCCACACAGTAACAGACAGACTTGGACCAAGATTTGATAAAGCAATGAATATTATTGCAACACAGATGGTTGCAGAACACGGCGGAAAAGCTCCAGACCCACGAGTTGTAAAAGATAAAGTAGTATCCTTCATCTCCATCGGTGGTTCCGACTGGTTCGAACGCGTTCAGAGTGAATGCTTCACAATGTCCATGATGGCAGCTTGGAAAGTCATCGACAACAAAGCATTCCAGTGGAGCAAATGCTTCTGCATGGAAGATGAAAAATTAGCAGTTGTTCGTGAAGTTGGTAAAAATATTGCAGAAGCTGCTGCAGATATTGAAAATGCTACATACAAGAGTGAACCTGGTATCTGTCCTCACTGCCATAGCCGTAACTTCTACATCGGAGAAACAGCTGATCAGGCAATCTGTTGCCAGTGTGGTCTTGAAGGTACAATCGCAGTTGTTGATGGCAAAGTAACATTCTCCTTCCCTAAAGAAGCAGCTGCACTTGCACACAACACATTATCCGGAAAATTCAAACATGCAGGCGACATTCAGGAAAATGAAGGCAAATTAATGGCACTTAAGAAAACTCCTGAATACAAAGAACGTATGCAGATGTACAAAGACTTTATTACAGGCAGCAAACCAGAATAATATAATAGATGAGTGCAAATGATGAACGATGCATTTGCAAACAGAAAATAAGAGGAGAATAACGATGGGTTTCGATTTTCGTATTATGAGAAGTTTGATCTTCGTTGACTGTGTGCGCGAAGAATACAGACACAAAATTCAGCACTGGCTTTACGCTACTCACATTCAGGACAGTATCGCAAAGTTTGGTCCTTACGTAACTAAATATGCATTCTATAACGCACTTCCAACTCCACCAGAAGGCAAACGATTTGGAACACGTACGATGCAGATGACAGAACATTACTGGATGCTTAATGAACTTACACCAGAAATGAAAAACGTAGCATTATCCGAATGGATGCCACCAGAAGTAATGAGATGGCAGGGAATCATTCCAGACGTTGACCCAGATGAAATGGGCAACTTAAATGCAGACGATGCAAGAGCAACACACGGCGGCGGCACAGCTCCATTTGTATTTGTACATATTCCAATCAACTGGGAAGAAGATTTCAAGGGCGCTGGACGTACTTACCATGACGGACCAAACTACAGATGGCAGTTTGTTATTGAATGGCCAGACGAAGAAGCCGGTGAAAAATGGTTCCACGAAGTAATGGCACCAGCAATTGCAGCGAAACCAGAAGTAACTCGTATGGTTTCTAGCCGTGTATACCAAGACGTACTTGGAAGCCCATACCACAGAGTTGTGGAAGTATGGTTTGACGGTCCGGAAGAATGGTATAAAGTAGCCGTTGAAGGCACAAAAGATATGGAAAAACCTGACTGGGCACAGCAGGATCAGTTCCCATTCTTAAAACCAAACTTTAATATTGTAAGTATGTTCGTTACAGATCTTCCAAACGTAGACTGTCTTGCAAACTTCCGTGGATTCTTACCTATGAGATAATCTTAGAAAAAAAGTGAGAGGAGAATATTTATGTCTTTACCATTTTATGCAAGAGGCGAAAATAACAAAGGCTACATCAAAAATATGGAAGTAGTCGGATTTTCCGATCTGAATGGTGTAAATGCTTTTCAGATGGCGCTTCATAAAACAGATGACGGCAAATATTACTTATATTGCGGTTCCTTTAAAGGACCTGGCTGGAATATTCTTGATGTAACAGATCCTAAAAATCCAGAAATCGTAAACTGGATGGAAGCTTGTGATCCCGTAGAATTTCCAGCGACCAACACACCAAAAATTCAGGTCGCTGACGGTCTTATGATCGCAGCATGCGGCGGCGGCGTTCCATTTCTTCATGGCGGAAGTTTTGAAGATAAGAATGTCAGTGGACTTTACATCTTCGACATCAAAGAGGATCCAGTTCATCCAAAATTACTTTCCATCTGGCATACTGGCGTGGAAAATGGTTTTGGAGTGCATAGATTCTGCTATAACGGCGGAAGATATGTCCATCTTTCTGCAGACTGCCCAGGCTATACCGGAAACATTTACCGTATTCTTGATATTGTTGATCCAACAAATCCTGTCGAAGTGGGTCGTTGGTGGGTGCCGAAACAGTTTACGGACGGCATGAAAGAGGGCGAATATCCGGTTGACGGACCTCAGCATTGGGAATACATGGACTGGCCACAGCTTCACGGACCTCCATATGTTGTTGGAGATAAGGCTTATCTTTCCTATTTCTGTGAAGGGTTGATCATTCTTGATATTTCTGATATCACAAGACCGAAAAAAATTGGACAGCTTCAGTTTAAGGGACCGATTTCCGGTAAATATGCTGGCGCGAGAACACATACTTGTATGCCGCTTCCTGGCAGAGATTTCTTAGTTGCGACAAATGAAGGGGAACGATTCCCATTCTACAACAAAGAAATTCTTTCTAAAGGACCTGGAAAAGGTGCACAGCCATTTAACAACTTACACATGGCTGACATTTCTGATCCAACCGATCCAACACTTGTGGCAGAATTCCCATATCCGGAAGTACCAGCTGATTTCCCATATCCAAACTTCAATACAGCTGGACTTGACGGCGCTCAGGGACCATTTGGCCCACACAATATTCATGAACCAATGTCTAACAAGCCTTGGCTTGAACAGCGAAATGACCGCGTATATTGCTGTTATTTCCATGCGGGCATGCGTGTGTATGATGTATCCGATCCTTACTATATTAAGGAACTTGCTTACTTCATTCCACCAAACCCAGAAAAGCTTCTGTTCGATATCCCGGTTCCAGGACCAATGATCGCAACTACAGAAGACTGTGTTGTTGATGATCGTGGTTATATCTATATGGATACCTGGATGGACGGATTATATATTTTAAAAATGAAAGAAGATTAATAGGTTTTAAGGGGCTGCAAAATTGCGGCTCCTTTTTTATGCTTCGCATTCCACTGGGTGTGGGGCGTGTGGAGCAGACTTGTCTGGTGCATGTTCTGCGGTGAGCAGATAATTTACGATTCTTGAAGAAATCATGATGACTAGAATTCCGTAAATGCTCTTAAGTGGTGGTTGTCCGATTGCCTGCATGAGGATGACACTGCAGTCGAACATATTCATGACGGTTGCTACGGATATTTTGAATTTTTTATTGAGAATAATGGCGATGACATCGAATCCACCCTGGGAAGCTCCAGAACGTAAGATGAGTCCGGCTCCATTTCCTAAAAGAAGTGCGGCGATTAGGATGCTGATGTGCGGTTTGCCATCTAACGCGGTGAGTGCAAAAGGAGACATAATTTCTAATAAAGCAGGAAATAAAATGCTTAAAAAGATGGTTTTAGCGACAAATGTTTTTCCGATGAAGAGTAGTCCGACTGCGAGAAGGGATAAGTTGATG
>JAZUED010000306.1:0-1577 GCA_045640005.1 Candidatus Fimousia sp. | reverse complement strand
CACCGATCCCTGGGTTTTTGCCCGGGGATTTTTCTTTTTTATATTTGTGCGTATCAAAAAAGGGCGTTGCACTAAATTTTATTTTAGTGCAACAGCCCCAATCTATTGCTATCCCATAACACCAATTTCATCAGGTACGATAAAATCAGCTTCTGTACATGCTTTGATATCTTCCACGGTATAACCTTCTGCTAATTCACGAAGTACTAATCCTTCTGGAGTCACTTCAAAATAGCATCGTTCTGTTACGATGTCTGTAACACAATGAGCACCGGTAAGTGGAAGGGTACATTTTTTCATAATCTTGGATTTGCCGGATTTTTCACAGTGGTCGGTTGCCACTACGATTTTCTTAACACCGGCACATAAATCCATCGCACCACCCATACCAGGAGCTAATTTGCCTGGAATCGTCCAGTTTGCGATATTGCCTTCCTGATCAACCTGTAAAGTGCCAAGAATTGTTGCATCCACATGACCGCCACGAATCATCATAAAGGAAGTGGCATGATCCACAACACATCCACCTTTGATTACGGAAGCTGGCTGTCCACCCGCATCAATCAAGTCTGGATCAGCTTCATCCCAGGAAGGGGTTGCACCACATCCAACAATGCCGATTTCAGCTTCTAACCAGAGATCCACGCCTTCCGGAAGGTAGTTTACACACATTAATGGAAGTCCAATACCAAGATTCACAAAATCGCCGTCTTTGAAAAATTGTGCACAACGGGAAGCGATGAGTGCACGTCCTTTTAATGCTGCCATACTACTTACCTCCTTCCGCTTTTGCTTTCGCACGTTTCCACATTGGGCAGAATGGCTTCTTCTCTCCTTTTCGAACATAAATCATATCAATAATTGGAGCAGGAACATCAATTTCATCTGGTCCTAATTCACCTGGTTCAACCAGTTCTTCTACTTCACAGATGACTGTATCTGCCGCAAATGCGATATAGCTGTTGGTTGCTCTTGATGTAAGACGGAAACGAATATTGCCGTAGGAATCTGCCTTCCATGCTTTAATTACCGCTACATCACCATGGATTGGCTTTTCTAATATATAATCTACACCATCCACATTGACAATCTGTTTGCCCTTTTCCACATCCGTTCCAATACCTGCACGTGTAAGACATCCACCAAGACCTGCACCGCCACAACGAATTCGTTCAGCAAATGTTCCCTGAGGGATAAATTCCACGTCTAATTCTCCTGCAAACATCATGTCTTTCGCAACCGGATTGAGTCCAATATGAGTCGTTGCAAGAGATTTTACTCTATGTTGCACGATGAGTCTGCCGACACCCTGATCTGGCATTCCACCGGAAACAGCAACTGCTTCAATGTCTTTTACACCACACTCAAGCATGCCTGTAATAACTTCTTCAGCTGACATCTCTCCATGCCAGTCTCCAAATAAGATTTTTTGTCCATCCTGAAAAACCGGAAGGATCTGATCTAACTCTACAACTTTTGAACGCATGGTCCTACCACCTTTCCAATCTGTTTATTTGCCTTCAAACTGTGCTTTTCTCTTTTCCATAAATGCCTTGCAGCCTTCCTGGAAATCCATC
>JAZUED010000305.1:0-4163 GCA_045640005.1 Candidatus Fimousia sp. | reverse complement strand
CTTTCGCATCAGCCTGTGCTTTGACAGCAACCTTTTCTGCATATTCCACCGCCTGACGTTTGGACTCTTCTGCTTCCGCCTTGATTTCTTCTGCTCTCTGTTTCGCAATAACTAAAACTTCTTCCTGTTCAACAGCTGCCTGAGCTTCCGCCATTCCCTGTTCAATAATCTTCTGAGCCTGAAGCTGAGCATCATCAATAATCTGCTGTGCTCTTGCATTCGCTGCTTCAATGATACTGTTTTCAGTTTCTAAGATTTCCTGGCTTCGAGCAACATCGCTAGGAATTGCTTCGTTAAGGTCACGGATAAATCCCTGTAAAATTTCTTTATCAAGACCGATCTTGCCACTGGATAAGAAAACCGGTTTGCCAAAATCTTCAATAAAATCTTCTAATTCATCAATAATACTAACTAAATTCTTTTCTTCTGCGTATGACATCTATAACACTCCTCACACTAATATATCATAAACTATTATACACTATTTCTTCAGGTTTTGCATCTTACAATTCACACATTCTGGAACATATCCGCTAATGTCTTGATCATAAGTCCAAAGTTCCTTCACTGCAGAAGAACTAATATAGGAAAGTTCAGGATCCGTCGCAAAAAACATCGTATCGATGTCATCATCAATCTTTCGATTAATCTGCGCCATTGGAAGCTCATACTCAAAATCTGCGCTCGTACGAAGCCCGCGCACCAAAACATTTGCTCCCTCCTGCTTCGCAAATTCCACGAGAAGGCCGGAAAATGTCTTTACTTCCACATTTTCAATATCTTTAAGCACTTCTTCGATCATCTCGAGACGCTCATCCATCTCAAAAAGCGGCTTTTTGTTGATATTAATCAGCACACCTACAACCACTTTATCAAAAATGTGTGCAGAACGCTTGATGATATCAATATGCCCGAATGTAATCGGGTCAAATGTTCCTGCATAAATTGCTACACTCATTCTTCTTCCTCCAGCACCTTCCAGATGAAGGTATGTTTGTTTGTTTTATACTTTTTAACTCGATACACCTCGAAGTCGCTTCCTTCAAGGTAATCATAATCTGTCTTTAAATCAGATTCTACGATAATTACCGTTTTTTCATCATAAAGATCTGTATCCATCAATGCCTCAAGCACGTCTTTTTCAAGAAGCATTCCGTAAGGTGGATCCATGAAAATGTAATCAAATAGAATTCCACTTCCATCAAGCTTGCGAATCGCCGTTACCGCGTCAGTCTGCATCACTTTGGCATCCTTTTCAAGCTTTGTAAAACGAAGATTCTCCTTAATGCAAGCCATGGCTTTTGCACTTTTTTCCACAAAAACAGCCTGTTTTGCACCACGGCTTAACGCTTCAATTCCAATCCCGCCACTGCCGGAAAAAAGATCTAAAAATACGCATCCACCAACATCAGAAGAAATCATATTAAATAAGGTCTCCTTGATACGGTCCTGAGTTGGACGGGTATCCATCCCTTCAATTGTCTTTAAACGCAGGCTTTTTGCCTTCCCTGAAATTACTCTCATAATTAATATCTCACTTCAAATCTTCTTTCGTCTGTATCATATGGAATTCTAGTCTTTGCCACATGATCAATTCTAATATACTTATATCCAGTCTGAACATCATATTCAAACTTTTCAATCTGAGAACGAAGTCCCTGCACCTGTACAGTTACAGAACCATTGTAATTATTTCTGGCCCAGCCTGTGAGACGGTTTTTCACTGCCTGAGAATGCACCCAGTAACGGAAACCTACGCCCTGCACACGGCCTGTATACACAAGTTCAAAGCGAACTCTTTCTTCCATATGATACCTCCTATAACTGCAGCGCCAGTTCAAGCTGCTTTCTTAGTCTTTCATTTGACAGATTCGAGAACGAAAAACCATCCTCCTCAAGATCCTTCATCGCATCACTCGCCATCTTAAGCAAGTCCGCATTATCATAAATGTCAGCCAGCACGAAATCCATCATGCCGCTCTGACGAATCCCAAAGAAATCCCCAGGTCCTCGAAGCTTCAAATCTTCATTCGCTATATAAAAACCGTCGTTGGATTTGTTCAAAATCTCCAGACGTTTCTTTGTCTCTTCATTGTCCTTACCTGCAATAAAAATGCAATAGGACTGAAATGCTCCTCGCCCGATTCGCCCTCTTAACTGATGAAGCTGGGCTAATCCAAAGCGTTCCGCATTCTCTACCATCATGACTGTAGCATTCGGAACATTGATCCCTACCTCAATAACCGTGGTAGAAACCAAAACGTCAATTTCTCCCTTGCCAAATCGATCCATGATGTCATTCTTATCTTTTGCTTTCATTCTGCCATTTAAGCATTCCACTCGAATGGACGGTGGCAGATTCGCCTGTAACACTTTCGTGTATTCAGTTACATTCTCCGCTTCCACGTTCTCGCTTTCTTCAACCATCGGACAAATGACATAGGCCTGTCTGCCCATCTGCACCTGTTTTGTGATAAATCGATACGCGTTTGGGCGGTACCCGGTATTGACCACACAGTTTTTGATTGGAAGTCGGTCTGCGGGAAGCTCATCGATAATCGAAATATCAAGATCCCCATACATAATAAGAGCCAGGGTTCTTGGAATCGGTGTCGCACTCATAACGAGCACATGTGGCTCATAGCCTTTTTTTGATAATGCTTCTCTCTGGCGGACACCAAAGCGGTGCTGCTCGTCGGTAATGACTAAGGCTAGCTGGTCGTATTCGACCTTGTCCTGAATGAGCGCATGCGTACCGATGATAATATCGATTTCGTGATTTTTTAATTGTTTGTAAATGTCTCGCTTATTTTTTGCTGTGGTGGAGCCCGTCAGCAGGGCTACACGGACGCCGTAAGGCGCAAGCATGGTAGAAAAACTTTCAAAATGCTGCACTGCGAGAACTTCTGTCGGTGCCATCAGGGCACCCTGATAACCGCAAGTGGCAGCCATCAAAAGAAGGATCATCGCCAGGATTGTCTTTCCTGAACCAACATCCCCCTGAACAAGACGGTTCATAACCTCTCCACGAAGTAAATCCCCCTTCATCTCCTTTAAAGCCCTGGCTTGAGCATTTGTCAGTTTAAAAGGAAGATTCTCTTCAAAATGTCTGCTCTCCTTTGTCTCGCCAATCAGGTAATGATTCTCAATAACTCCGGTTCGCTCTTTTACCATGCGCATCGCTGCTAAAAAGATGAAAAATTCATCAAACATGAGGCGCGCTCTGGCTTTGCCGACCTGCTCTTTCACAACTGGAAAATGGACATTTTTAAGGGCCTGTCCATAAGGCATGAGGCCATATTTTTCCACAATAAAGGAAGGCAGATATTCTTCCATCGTCTCCATATATGGTACGGTCTGGGCCATCGCCTTGGTAATCATCTTATTCGTCAGTCCTCTTGTTAATGGATAGACCGGCTGAAGATTCTCGCGCTGCTTCTCATAGCCTTCCATCGTATAGATTTCGGGCTGTTCCATCACCATTCGGCCCTTTTTTAGCACAGGGGTTCCGACGAAGATACGACTGTCACCGATGTGCAGAGTATTTTTTAAATATGGCATATTAAACCAGGTGAGTGCAAGGCTTCCGGAATGATCTCTGATATTCACATTAATAATTTTAAGCCCTCTGAACTGGCGATAAGCCGGAGTGTTGGTAATCTTCCCTAAAACAGCAATGCGGATACCCGGCTGGGCATCCGCAATATATACTGGTTCTTCATAAGTCAGATAATAACGGGGATACCAGGTCACGAGGTCATCGATCGTATCGATTCCTGCTAAGTGAAAGGTCTTCTCGGTCTTATCTCCAATTCCTTTCAGAGAGCGGATAGAGTCTGCTCCCTGCATGATTATTCTACTGATAATAAATAGTAGTATACTGGCTGTCCACCGTTCTGAACTTCTACATCACAGTCTTCAAATGCTTCTTCAATCTGTTCAGCTAAGCCTTCAGCATCTTCTTCTGTCACTTCAGCACCGTAGTAAACAGTAATTAATTCACTGTCTTCATCAACCATACCATTTAATAATTCAAGTGTTGTACCTTCGATTTCAGGACCAACTGCCTGGATTCCATCATCATCGATACCCATAATGTCGCCGATTTTGATTTCTTTGCCATTGATGGATGTGTCACGTACTGCATAAGTAACCTGACCAGT
>JAZUED010000304.1:0-12256 GCA_045640005.1 Candidatus Fimousia sp. | reverse complement strand
GGCTCTTAATTATCTTGCAGAAGAATTTTATGAAACACATAATGTCAATGCCACAAAATTTCATAATATGATGGCGCATGGCAATTATAAAATCTATACAACGCAGGACAGTGCGCTTGCCAAAAAGGTTCAGGATATTGTAGATTCACCATATAACTATACATACAGTTCATTAAATGCTGAAGTCAGCCTGTCACTTATGGAACAAAAAACCGGCCATGTTAAAGTAATTATTGGTGGAAAGAATGAAAAAACTGCCATCTTAAACCGTGCTACTAAGATGACAAGACAGCCGGGAACCATTTTCCAGGTACTTGCGACCTATGTTCCTGGTATAGACACCGGTACACTGACGCTTGCATCGGTTTATGAAGATGCAGCTTATAAATATGTCGATAATTATCGTGAAGTTAGTTCTATCGATAATGTATATGATGGGCTTACCACAATTCGCGAGGCACTTTCTCAACCTATGAACTTAGTGGCTGCGCGTGCTCAGTCAGATGTAACATCCCAGAAATCTCTGGAATATCTGCTCAATTTTGGATTTAAGCATATTGTTGAATCTTCTGTGGATTCAAGTGGTAATATGATTACCGACGTTGCACAAAGCATTTGTAATGGTGCATTAATCAATGGTGTCACGAATTTAGAAATCACTTCTGCTGTTTCTGCACTTGGAAATAGTGGCAATCAGACAGAAAGCATTTTCTATACTCAGGTAACAGACCAGAATGGCTCAGAAATTCTTTCACACAAGCCAGTGAAAAAACGTGTAATCAAGAATTCCACCGCATTTCTGATTTCTGATGCACTGAAGAATAACGGAAGTGAACTTAATAAGAATGTAGACATTGCAGAAATCAGAGGAAATAACGATGAAAAGACGGATTTCTGGTGTACTGGTTACACACCTGACGTTACTGCAACTCTTTGGGTCGGATATGATGACAACCGCACTTTAGATGCTTCTGACAGTACGAAACGTATGTGGGAAAAGATTATTCAGGAAGCAATTCCAGAAGATGCCAATGCCCACTTTAAAAGACCTGCAGATGTTACCGTTGATGATATTTGTCAGGAATCCGGACTTCTTGCCGTTCCTGGAATTTGCGATCACGATCCACGTGGTGACCGTATTTTAACAGAATACTTTGCAAAGCAGACAACACCAACAACCACATGTAATACTCATGTTGAAGTTACCATCTGTCCATCTTCCGGAAAACTCATTAATAATGATTGTCCGAAGGAAAATTATCTTACTAGAATCTATCTTGTGCTTCCAAAGGGTGGCGAAGAAACACTCGATCAGCGCTATGCATTACCGGAAAAATATATGAACGGAGAACGTTGTACATTGCATAATAAACAGTGGTAACACGTAATATCTGTTCGTGCGAGCACGGCATCTGCTTCGTGAGCTTTTGCATCAAAAAAGGAGAAACATCTATTTTCTATAGTGCTTCTCCTTTTTATTTGTCATAAATTAAATTTTAATCAAATTATTCACCAAATGTAATGGTATCATCCGCGATTTCGCAGATTTTATCCCAGCATGCTTCCATGGTAGCATCATATACCGCTGTCACATAACATCCTGCATTTTTTGCTGCTTCAATTGCATGAAACGCATCATCATATACATGTGTCTGGGCAGTTGTAAATCCATGTATTTCGGCAACAAACTGAAAAATCTCCGGACCATCTTTTCGCATTCCAAGCTCATCTGTCGCATAAATGGCATCAAAATACGGCTTCATACCAGTACGTTTCATACAGGCTTCTATGCAGGATTTTTCTGAATTTGAAAGAATTACAACTGTATGACCTGCGTCTTTTTCTTCCTTTACTTTTTGCTTCATTCCATTCTTTGGAGGAATTTCAAAAAAGTAGGAAAGCTTGATATGTTCCATAATACCAACAAGAATATCTTCCACGGTTTCAGGAAAACCATAACATTCTTTTAGATATGCGCAAGATTCAAGAAGTGTCATCGCTTCAATTTTTTCACCAAAATCTTCAGGCGGTTTTACACCCCTGCTTCTTAAATAATTTGGACCAACATTTTCCCAGTATGGCATGGAATCAATCAAAGTCCCATCCATATCAAAAATTACCAGTTGTTTTCCCATGGTCTATTTCATGTTTTTGACTTTTACGTCATATTTCTTTGCTAATTCAGAAGTTACAGCTTCGAATGCATCCTGCTGTTTCTTTGTAAGAGCCATGTTATCAACCTGAGCTTCTACTTCTTCGTATGGTCTTACGCCACCTTCTGTTTTGTCATAAACATAGATTAAGTGATAACCAAACTGTGTTTTTACAGGTCCGATGACAGTATTTAATTCACCGTCAAATGCTGCTTCTTCAAATTCACCAACCATCTGGCCACGACCGAATGGTCCTAAATCTCCACCCTGAGCAGAAGATGGGCATGTAGAATATGCTTTTGCAGCTTCTTCAAATGTTTTTTCGCCAGCTTCAATTTCAGCAGCTGCCTTTTTACAGTCTTCTTCTTCGTCAGTTAAGATGTGTTTTGCAGATACTGTTGCCTGTGTTGAGAACTGTTCTTTGTTCGCTTCGTAGAATTCTCTCTTTTCTTCTTCTGTAACATCTACAGAATTGATTGTCTTAGTCATCGCCATACGAGCTAATAAATCTGCTTTTACGGATTCTAAAACTGTCTGGAATTCTTCTGTTTCTTCTAATTTGTCTTCGATTGCCTTTAATTCAAAAAGTGCTGTATCGATAATCTGCTGTAATGCCTGCGCTCTGAATGCAGGATTTGCAGCATATCCCTGCTGCTGCTGTGGTAATCTTGCGATAAATGCATCCACATCAGCTTCTGTAATGTTTTTTCCAGCTACAATAGCTAAAACTGTGTCACTCATATTATTTTATTCTCCTTTTAAATTATAATCTTTAAAATTTTATTAGAATAATGGCATGATCATAGTCGCCCATAGATAACTAAGCGGCATAACCAGAATCATCGCCGGAATCATGTCTGCAACCGGAAAGTTTTTCAGTTTTACCATTCGAAAACCAGTTGCAACCATAATAAATCCACCACATGCCTTAAAGTCTGCAATCATCTCTGGCGTTGTTAATGGGAAGATGACCTTTGCAAGGGCAAATAAAATCAGGAATAAGATGCATTGTGGTATTGCTACAAGAGAAACTACATATCCAAGGTTACAAGCAAAAATCATTGCTGTAAAGAAATCAAGAATAGACTTGGATAAGAGAATTGTATGATCTCCACTCATACCAGAATCTAAGGATCCATAAATACCAGTACCGCTTGCACAGAATAATACGATAATGGTAACTAATGTAATCATAAATTCCTCTTCAGAAAGATTGGATGTATTTGGTACAATCTTGCATACTGCTTTCTGCATCAGTTCTCCACCTTTATTGATCTTATCTCCTAAGTGAATCGCAAGACCAATTGCAGTACCGATAATCATCGCAAAAATAACTGCCGGCATATTCTGCATTAATGGGATTGTGTTAATCCCCATCCCCATGGAACAAACACCAAATACAAGAGTAATCTGGGCTTTAAATTCATTCGTCAGTCTGTGTCCTAATAATCCACCGAGGATTCCACCAAAAACAACAGACAACGCATTCACTATTACACCAATTGGCATAGTTTTTCTCCTCTCTTCGTTTACACACTAATAATATAAAATATCTTATGTATTATATCCTTTTTCATGACATATTTCTATCATTTTTTCATACGGCGTTTGAAATATGCCACCGGACGATACATTCTAAGCACAAGTCTGCGAGCCGGAATTATTCGAATCCACACTTTCTCAAAAAAATCCCACCAGAAATCTCCAGGACCAATCATCTTGCCTTTTCTTCTTACCTGAGTAATCAACGCAAATATCTGATCCCTGCGAATTCCAGGTTCAATCATCGTATGGGCGTCTCCAATAATGTCATAGGTATGGTCTTTGTTCACTTTACAGATTCTGTGCATGACAAACTGACCATTATCTCTCTGATAAAAGACTGGATCTCCCTTTTTTAATTCTCTGTTTGGTTTTTCAAAAAATATATAATCTCGCTCATGGATGATAAATGGACTCATACTGTTTCCTGCAATCAACATATTGACCTTCTTGCCCTCTTCAACCAGTTCGCGTAAAACCGCTACATATTCTCTTGTATCTACATACTTCATCTTTACTCCACCTCAAAAAAGATATGTTTTTTTAGGATATTATGCTATAATTAATCTAATTAGGCTTAACTAACAAAACAGCCTTATTTAATCATACCATATAAAGGAAAAATAATCATGAGTTATATCAAACATAAATCAAAAGAATCCGTTGAAGATTACTTAGAAACTATATTAATGCTTCAAAAACGTCTCCCATATGTTCGCTCCATAGACATTGCCCATGAATTAGGCTACAGCAAGCCTAGTGTCAGTGTTGCAATGCGTAACCTTCGTGAACAGAGATATGTAGATATGAACGATAACGGGCATATTCTCCTTACTGAAACAGGACGCAGCTGGGCAGAATCCGTATTAGAACGTCATGAACTTCTTCGCAGCTGGCTGATTCATCTTGGCGTTAATCAAAAACTTGCGGAAGAAGATGCATGTCGCATGGAACATGACATGAGCGACGAAACCTTCGCCGCTCTGAAAAAACATATTCTTGAAACTCTTTAATAGATTCCTTTATTCTCTTTTAATGTCTCATATAACTGTGCATCTGCGCAACATTTGTAAGGTCCTGCAAAGAGAATTCCTGCAATGTTTAATGTTAAAGCAGCCAGTATATACCATCCAATAAAGGACAGATCAAAAATGAAGGCATTCATCTTATCACCTTCCATAAGCATCTTACTTGTTTTGAATGCTTCCTTATCTGACATCTCTGGATGTTCTGCAAGAATATATGGAATCATACGATATTCATAGCTTTTGTAGATTCCAGGGATTACAAGCAGAAGGCTCCATAAGAATTGATAGATTACTCTCATGAGCATCGTTTTTACATTATCCATATAATATTCATTTCGAAATACGGATATTAATTCTTCAATCTGAGGTTTACTACTCACATTCTTAATAAAGAATTTTCGAACTCCTACTTCTAACATATTAAACACGAAAATTGCAAGACAAAATCCTAACACTAAGATCATAAATCCAAGGACGTTTCTGCCAAGATGATTAAAATGAATCATCACTCTGCTTAAGCTGTCTGGAAGCAAGGTATCAAAAATATGATCGGTAAGCAAGCTTACTTTATTCCCACTTTGCGTAAATTCTTTTAAATCGACACGAATCCCCGAAGAATTCGTTGCTAAATAACTAAAAATCAGTGCAACGATCACACACAGCAAATAATTATTCTTTAATCGTTCAATTGCTTTTGATTTCAATTCTTTTCTTGTCCACATATTTCTTCTCCTTCTACTACAATATGTTTATATTGAACTATTTATACTGAATCAACAGTTCAATTGCTTCTTTTTTTTCAAAACCAAGATCCTTCATATCAGAAAAATAGCTTTGAATCACACTATGTGCAATCTCTCTTCGATGGGCTGCAATAATTTCCTTATCCTGTGTTACAATTCGTCCAATGGTTCGATTTGTAACAATGAGCCCTTCCTGATCAAGTGCTGCAAGAGCTCTCTGCATCGTATTCGGATTTACACCCGCTTCTTTTGCAAGATCTCTTACTGTAGGAAGCTTCTCACCGGAAATATACAGTCCAGCAGCTATTTTCTTTACAATCTGTTCCTTCAACTGAATCCAGATTGGGCGATCTTCGCTGATATCCCACTTCATTCTATGTTCCATAAGATCAGACTCCTATTCTAAATTCAGACATTTTGTTAATACTACCTCAACAATCACATGGAAAACCACAATCAAAATGATGTCTTGAAGAATACTAATTACCGTCATCATATTCGCACTGGATACGTGCTCCATAATGATTGCTAACACTGGTGTAGTAACTATACCAATTACAACATTAATCCCGATAAATGCCAGAAATGAGAATAAGAATTTATTGTTATTGCTTAGATGACCTAGTGCCATAGCTGCATATACACGATAAATCATAGCCATCACTGCTAAAATAACATTCACGATCATAAGAAGCACGAAAGCTATTTCCTCACCCCCAAAGGAGAAAACTTCTGAAATCTCATAAAACATATCCATCACATGGCCCTGCGTACTAAATAAAAGCACCATCGCAATCACACCATATCCGGCGATTAGGCTGAGTAAAGAAATAATCATAGCACTAATAAACTTTGAAAAGATCAATTTTCTTACGGATACTGGAAGTGTAAACATCAGATACCCTTCATCCTTTAAAAGTCCATCCCAAAAACGACGGATTACAATAATAATGTTCATAACAAACATAGCTACAAATACGCCAAATAATACAAGGACTAAAAGTTCCATCGGATAGATGGCACCATGCAGAAACATAGGATTCATTGTGTTCTCCCAGTCAGAGAAATTAATAGACAATCCCAGTAATCCACCAAGCACAATCACGGTTGCCCACAGTGGTAACATAACCTTTAACATGGATTTCAAATCATATTTTAATAATTTAGCGAACATCCTGCTCACCTCCTGCACTCACACTCTGGTAGACATCCCCTTTAAAGAGATCACGAAATGCTCCGTCAACAGACATCCCACTCTCTTCACGAAGATCATCAACAGACTGATGAATATAAACCTGTCCATCACGAATCATAATGACTTCATCTAAAATCTTTTCAATATCAGAAATCAGATGAGTAGAAATCAGGATAGTTCCTTCTTCATTATAATTTGTCAATATCGTATCTAAAATATAGTCTCTTGCAGCCGGATCCACACCTGCAATCGGCTCATCTAAGAGATATAATTGTGCTTTTCTGCTCATCACAAGAATCAGCTGAACCTTCTCTTTATTCCCTTTGGAAAGCTTTTTAATCTTATCCTTCATTGAGATGCCGAGTCGGCTGCACATCTCTTCTGCTTTTTCTCTTTGAAAATCAGCATAAAAATCGTCAAAGAAATCCATCAGATCTTTCACATTCATCCAGTCTGCAAAATACATCTTATCCGGAAGATAACTAATGATCTTTTTGCTCTCAATCCCAGGATTTTCTCCATTAATCAGGATTTCTCCCTCTGTAGGCTGTAAAAGACCATTAAATAACTTCATCAAGGTTGTCTTGCCAGACCCATTTGGTCCAAGTAAACCAATAATCTTGCCCCTTCCAATCGTCAGGTTCAAGTTCTTAATTACTTGTTTTTTACCATAACTTTTGCACAGATTTGTGCATTTAACTAAATCACTCATGCGAATGCTCCTTTCTCGTACCATTGTACTAATCACTTAATACAATAATATAATAACATGACATTTTCTAAAAAGCAACTATATTGAAGGGCACTTAAAAAAGAGTTTCGCTTGCGAAACTCTCGCGCCGAGCGCGGTCGCGCAGCGACATCTACATTACGCGCGAGTGCGCATCCTCGCGGTGCGTTTTTTATGGTATGGAAATGAAGTTTCCATACCATAAAAAAACCGCCAGCACATTATTGCACTGGCGGTCGAAACATCTTCTAACAATATCGATTATTTATTTTTTTCTCTTGCAACTGCGGAGTAAAGATCAAATAAATCCTGTCCTGTTACTTTGATAATCTTGTCATATACAGACTGGGAAGCTTCCTGCATCTTTGTCCAGTCTTCAGGCTTAATTTCCTGAATCTTCATACCAGTTTCTTCAAGCTCTTTTTTACACTGGGAACGCTGAGAATCTGCTGTATCACAGGCAATCTGCTGAGCTTCTTCTGCTGCTTTTAAGATGATTGCTTTTTCATCTTCGCTACGCTGTGCCATAAAGTCTGCAGAAGCTACTAATGTGATAAAGTCAGGAACTGCATTTGTTTCTACGATATATTTCTGCTGTTCGTATAATCTTGCAGACTGAATTAAGGAGTAAGCATTTTCCTGAGCATCGATGGTTCCCTGCTGAAGACCGATGTATACTTCTGCGAAGGACATTGGTGTTGGATTTGCTTTTACTGCTTTCCAGAATGCGATATGGTAAGCATTTTCCATTGTACGGATTTTCTGTCCCTTAAAGAAGGACATATCTTTATATTCGTAGTTCGTTGTCATAACTCGGTAACCCTGGTCAGCAAGACCTAAAATCTGGTATCCTGCTTTGTCATAGATGCCTCGAACTGCTTCCATGAATTCAGGGTTATTGTAAGCTAAACGAACATCTTCGATATCTGCATATAAACATGGAGAGTCGAAGATACAAAGTTCAGGCATGAAAGGTACCTGTGGAGCTGGGGACATAACTACAAATGGAATGTCACCATCTTTAACAGATTCCATAAGCTCACGGTCGCCACCAAGTGCGGACTGTGGGTAAACCTGGATTTTCATTGCTCCATCAGAGTATTCACCAACTAATCTTGCAAAGTTAGAAGCAAATACATGTGTGATGGTATCTGTTGTACTACAAGTAGCAAGTGGCCATGCATAACGCTGTTCTACTTCACCATCTGTATTCTTCTTTCCACATCCTGTTGTAACTACTGCAAGGGAGCAAATTGTAACTAAAACTAATACTAAGCTGATAATTCTTTTCTTCATTGCGCTACCTCCTTGATTAACCTAAAAGACATAAGCTGATCTGAGGGATAAATGTAATGAACATTAAAGCGATCAGATTCATAACAATAAGTGGCAGTGCGTGTTTTGCAATCTTCATAACAGGGATATCTGTTAAGGAACTTGCAACGAATAAGTTTACACCGATTGGAGGTGTAACGAAACCGATTGCTAAGTTTACACACATGAAAATACCAAAATGGATTGGAGCAATTCCAATACCAGTCATGATTGGCATTAAGATTGGTGTAAGAATCAGAATCGCTGGAGTTGTATCCATTACCATACCTACTAATAATAAGAATACATTTACTACTAAGAGGATAACAACCTTACTGGAGAATGTAGCTAAGATCCATCCACTGATTGTCTGTGGAACCTGCATTAAAGTTAACACACGAGAGAATGCTGTGGATGCAGCAAGGATAAACAGAATTGGAGAATAAGTTCTTACCGCTTCTGCAAGGATTGAATACACTTCATTCACTTTAATGGATCTATAGATTACAAGGCTGACTACGAGAGAGTAGAATACGGAAATTACTGCTGCCTCTGTTGGGGAAGCAATACCGGAATAAATACATCCTAAGATGATTACTGGGGATAATAATGCCCAGAAGGAATCAATAAATACTTTGATAAATCCACGAGCATGTAAATCTCCTACCATCTTTCCGATTTTATCTTTGTCTTCACCATTTTTCACACAATAGAATACTGCATAAACCATTAAGAGTACTGCAATTAAGATACCTGGAACGATACCTGCAAGGAAGATATCAGATACAGATGCACCGGAAGCCATCCCAAAGATGATGAATGGAATGGAAGGCGGAATGATTACACCTAACGCACCTGCCACTGCTACTAATGCAGTACAGAATTTTTTGTCATATCCAAGACCAACTAAAATAGGAATCGTCATGGAACCTACTGCTGCTACAGTTGCAATACCGGAACCGGAAATCGCACCGTAGAATAAACATGTAATGACTGTCGCACATGGAAGACCTGCTGGTAACTTACCAATAAAGAATGCGAATAAGTCAAATAATTTTTTAGAAATACCACCACGAGCCATAATAAGTCCGGATAAGATGAACATTGGTACGGCTAATAATGGGAAGGAATCGATTCCACCGAACATGGAACGAATTACATATCCTGCACTTGCTGTGAAGGATGGATCAAACATACCTGGTAATACAGAAACAACTCCAAGAGAAAGGGAGATTGGCACTGCTAAAACCAGACAAGCTAAGAATAAAAGAAATACTACTGCTGCTGACATAAACTATTCTCCTTTCACTTCGATTTCACGTTTACCGGTTACTTCTAAGAATCTCTGAATCCATTTCTGAACGAGACGGAAGTCTGCAAGACAGAAACTAATCAGTGTAGAAGACTGCATAAGGTACATAGGGATACCAACCGCAGGGCTTACCTGATGAGATGCTACTGCGTTCTGAATATAATGCCATGCAAATGGAATCATATAAGTGAACAGAATAATTTCTACAGTGTAAGATACAAGGCGCAGTCCAGAACGTGTTCTTGGTGAGAAAAGTCCAACGAACTGTTCAATCTTAATAGATGCACCTTTTTTGATACAAAAACTGATACTTAAGAAACCAGACCAGATGAACATATATCTGGTAATTTCTTCAGACCAGGTCAGGGAATAACTAAAAGCATAACGGGCAGTTACCTGAATTCCCATGATGATCATCATTCCGATGAGTAATGCAACTAAGATTACTTCTTCGAAATAGTTGTCTAACCATTTGACTATTTTCATAATTTCTCCTCCTTTTATAGACAAACTTTTAACACACAAACAATATTATACTCTTTTTTTATCAAAAAGCCACATTTCATTCATATTTATTATGAATTGATTCATTTTGATTATTAAATATTTTTTATCAATTGTCATGTTTTTAACAGTATTGTGCATAGGTTCAAACAGTCTCTTCTATAGAAGAAAAAAATATAATAAAAAAGTGGTCAAAAAAAGAGTCCCTCTCTCGGAACTCTTTCTAAATTCATTCATTATTTTTTTGCTTTTTTCTCTTCGATTCTTACGATTACATTCCCTTTCTCGGTCGGAATATACCCTATCTTTAATCGCTGTCCATTCTTATGAATGTAACCGCCATGAGCAGAGGTTTTATGATAACCAAACTTGGTGATAAAACTATTTCCATAAGCAAATTCCTGTCTTCGTATGTTAAAGCTTTCAAGCTCTTCATCCTCTGTCGTCTCTCCACCTAAAGAAGCAGGAACAAAGTTTTCCACCTTGCCTTCAATGGTCTGGTAATTGCCATTCTTATATGCATTCACAATTGTTACATAACCATAACAAAAATCAGCAAGAACAAGAGCACAGATAATAAGTGCAACCACGCCCGTGGCACGTACAACAATTTTTGAGCTTAAGAACTCAGCCATCAATCCATACAGGCCGAGGATTGCAAAAGGTACAATCCAATATATCTGAATTTTAAAATTGCTTGCTTCATATAATAATTCCATATAGCTTCCTCCGAACAACTCTCTAATCACAATAGGAAAGCACACGTTCAAACTTCATATCGCCACCAAATAAATCAAGGGCACTTCCAATTGTTACATCAATTTTACCATATCCAAGGCTTTTTAGCATAGATAAATCTTCTTCACTTCTCACTCCACCTGCATAAGTAATCGGAATCTTATTCCAGTCTCCGAGAAGCTTTGCAAGCTCACACTCTATTCCAGATGCTTTGCCTTCTACATCCACTGCATGAATAAGAAATTCATCACAGAAAGAAGAAAAGTAATCAAGAGTTTCTTCATCCAAAACAACATCTGTGAACTTCTGCCAACGGTCAGTAACAATATAATACTTTCCATCTCTTTTTCTGCAGCTTAAATCCAGAACCAGATGATCTTTTCCGACTGCTTCTACAATCTTTTCAAGGTGATCATAATCAATCTTTCCATCCTTAAACACATAAGAAGTCACAATAATATGAGAAGCTCCCATCTCTAAGAAGCGTCCTGCATTCTCTGCAGTCATTCCTCCACCGATCTGAAGTCCTCCTGGATATGCACCAAGAGCCAGAGACGCCTGATGTACATCTTCTTCATAATATTTTGATCCTGCAGGATTTAATATAATAATATGACCGCCAGTCAGTCCGTGTTCTTTATACAGGCTGGCATAAAAATCTCCATTCTGCTCAGAAACAAAGTTTTCCTCCGCCTGATCGCCTAAATCCACAAGGCTGCCACCAACAATCTGTTTTACTTTTCCATTATGTATATCAATACAAGGTCTGAATTTCATATCCTAATTCCTCTTATTTCATAGTCTGAAACTATTATATCAAATAAATATATCTTTTTAAAGAATCCCTTTAAAGGCTTCAAATGCGGCTGGAATGGCATATTCTTTTTCTAATATTTCACGGTCAATCCACACCAGATTTTCTATTTGGGGTTTTTGCTGACATTCTACATAAAATCCTGCCATATGCCATTCAACATGAGAAAAAATATGCTTTGCC
>JAZUED010000303.1:0-6098 GCA_045640005.1 Candidatus Fimousia sp. | reverse complement strand
GTGATTTTCATGTCCGCAAAGTGTATATGTCTGAGAATAGTTAAGTACATCAACTAAAAGGAAAAGGTCTGTGCCTCTAACTGATTCAAGAATCTGTCCTTTTGCTTCACCAGAACCAAATCTTGGGCATGAAGCAGAAAGTAAGTAGCTGTCTTTTAAATAACCGTCAAATTCGCTTGTGTCATTGTTGTGAGCAGCAGTTCTTCTCTGACGCCAGTCAACGATGTACTTGTCAACCTCTTTGCCAAGTTCACTACAGCTCTGTAATGCGCAGATACCTAATTTTCCAACTGGAATAGATGTATACTTGCTATCGTTTAAATTCATGATTATTCTCCTTTAAATATCAATAATACAAAAATTATAAATAACTAACCGAAATACAGTCACTCCCTTTATACCATTGTTTTACAATGGTAGTCAACCCTTTCTTCTTATTTTAAGGGTTTTCGGGAGCATTTAGTCATTTGAATGATTTCTTCATGCGGATGTCTTCGCCGTAGATGTTACAGATGAGATAATTTTCCACGATTCGTGAAATAACTCGTTCCGAGTAAGTATCCTTAAGCTGCGACAAAGAAAGATTGGTTGAGATGATGACTGACTTTTTGCGGAGCAGTCTTTCGTTCAGACATAAAAACAACTGGGATGCAACGAATGAATTTGTCATCTCGGTACCAAGGTCATCGATGATGAGTAAATCACAGTTTAAAATGTAATCCATGGAATAAGAAGATTCCCCTTCATTTTTTCGATGGAACTGATGGTTTTCAAATATTTCCACTAACTGAAATGCAGTGAGATAAATGACGGTAAATGATTCGTCAAGAAGCTCTTTGGCGATACAGTTTGTAAGAAAAGATTTGCCCACACCTACGCTTCCCTGGAACAAAATGTTCTGTCCAGGATTGCTTTTAAAAGAAGAAATAAAATCCATACAGCGTTCTACGATGGATACCATATTCTGTCGTGGGCTTGGACGATTTGGATACATCTGCTTGTTGGAGTAGTATTCATAGCAAAAAGTCTGGAAATTCTCTTCTTCTAGTTTTTCATAAATGTTTGACTGTCTGTAAAGCTGTTTTACAATCGCCTGTTTCAGACAGTGGCACTTTTGATCTCCGATATAACCAGTATCTTTGCAGTCTCGGCAAGTATAAATCGGATCCAGATAATCTGGCGTATATCCATTCTCAACTAAGTATTCTACTTTCGACATAGATAATTCTAAATTTTTGTCGCGAAGCTCTTTTAGAGAAGATTCGTCATTGCTAAAAAGCATTCGTCTTCCAATCGCGATTGAATGAGACGTGATTTCTTCGTCAATCTGCTTAATGGCAGGAATTTTCTCATAGACTTCACTGAGTCTTTTTCTGTGTAAATCCTGATTTTGTCGTCTTCGCTGATCATAGGTACGCATCAGCTCATCATACTGCCAGGTTGGTAAAGCCATGAAATTCCTCCTTACTGATTAATCTGTTCGATATAGCGTTGTTCTAATTCATCAAAATTGTAGGAACGCTCATTAAAATTATGAATTTGTTTTGCTGCTTTAGGGGAAACTCGTGGAGTCTGCTCCACAGTCTGAGTGTTTTTGGATGCTGCAAATCGCTGGTCAGCAGCTGTCACATCACTTAGTGTGTGGATGTTATTGTTCTTCCAGGATTCTAAAATGCTGGCAGCATACGGAAAACTTGGTTTTCCCGTTGCCATTGTTGTTCTTCGACAGGCTTCTAAAATAAGATTCATGGACATTCCATCCGTATAGATCCAACGTTCCATATATTCAACCTGTGCCGGTGTCGGTTTGCCACTAATCCCCATGGCTTTTAAAATCTGATAATATTCCTTTTGATAGGAAGCAGATGCACTCTTAGCCTGCGCTGGAGTTGTAATATTTTGTTCGTGCCAGCTGATGGCAACTTTTTCGATGTAGCGCCAGCTGGTCTTATGATTGCTTACACAATATTCGATCAAATATTCAATCAAATCTACAGGCAACTTTAATGTGTCATATATATAGGAAAGAGAATTTAGCTCTGACTGAGTCATAGGATGTCCCATATACATATCTGCAATATACTTTAAGTCCATAAACTGCTGATCTTCACACTTCTTTTTAAGCTGTGTGGAGGAGAGCATCTTCTTCTCAGGAACGTAAGACTGACTCATCGTAGAGACTGTTTCCTGTGGGACATCTTTCTTCTCTTCTGCCTTTATAAGACCTTCCTTTTGCCAGTATTTTAGTGCACGGTTTACGGCGCCTTCTGTCATATCGAGCTTCTGCGCGAGTGTCAGGTTAGAAAATGCTTCATTCCCCTGAATCAGTCTCATAAGCATAATCATAACTTTGATCTGTTCGCCACTTGCCTTTGCAAGATATTGATCAATAAAAGAATTATCAATCGTAGTAGTATGAAGTTTGTATTGTTCATTTAATGAAAACTGATTCTGCATAATCTTGCTTGTTTCTCCTTTTTAGGCTTTGCAGTCTGCTCGGCGCAAAGCACACCTGTATTTTACTTATTAAATATAACATAAAGAAAAAATAAAGCAAATTTGTGGATATGTGAGTAATGGTGTGTTTTTCCTATGTGGAAAATGTGAATAATGTGGACAAAATAAGCAAAAAATGGTGCGAAGCCTTGTAAATAAGCCAACGATAGGAATTATAGAAATGTGGATAAACAAAAAAATAATCCACAGCGATTATGCACAAAAAGCTGTGCATAACACTGTGGATAATGTGGATAAGTATTATTTAACGAGATTTTCTCCTATATTTACAACGTTTCCGGCACCCATAGTTATCAACAGGTCATTGTTCTTACAATTTTCTAAAACAAATTTTTCAATGTCGGCAAAATCGGAAATATAGTAAACATTCTTGCCAAGTTTTTCTAATCTTGTCACGATATCCTTAGAAGATACGATACCTTCGTCCTTTTCTCTGGCAGCATAAATGTCTGTAAGGATAACATGATCGCTTAAAGCAAGACTTGTTGCAAAGTCATCTAAGAAAGCAATAGTACGGCTGTATGTATGTGGCTGGAAGATTGTCCAGATTTCATTGTGTGGATACTTAGTAGCGGCAGTAAGTGTTGCTTTGATTTCAGTTGGATGATGTGCATAATCATCGATTACGGTAATTCCCTGTACTTCTCCTTTGTAATCAAAACGACGTTTTGTTCCGGTAAAGTTAAGAAGTCCGGACTGAATTGCTTCCATATCAATGCCGATGTGCATTGCAGCAGCAATAACAGATAAGGAGTTCATAATATTGTGGCGACCATTAACGCTTAAGGAAATATGTCCCTTTGCTTCGCCATCAACAACTAAATCATAATAGCCATTGCCACGTTCATCAAAACCAATATTTGCAGCTGTATAGTTGAGACCTTCCTTTTCAAGGCCGAAAGTTACGATGTCTGCCTTTACACCGTCACTTACATAATCGACGCAGTCCATATCTCCATTGATGATTAAAAGACCATCTTCAGGAAGAATACGTGCAAATGTCTGGAAGCTCTTTTCAATATCAGCTAAATCTTTGAAGAAGTCCATATGATCTTCTTCTACATTTAGAATAATGCTGATCATTGGATGGAAAGAATGATAACTGTTGGTATATTCACATGCTTCTGTAACTAAGATGTCAGATTTACCAACGCGGATATTTCCACCAATCGCATCTAAGATACCGCCAACACTGATGGTTGGATCAGCTTCGGCAGCTAAAAGGATGTGTGTCATCATGGAAGTGGTTGTTGTTTTTCCATGAGTTCCGGCGATTGCCACTGGATTCTTGTAATTATCCATCATCTGTCCTAAAAGCTCAGCTCTTGTAAGCTTTGGAATGTTGTGGGCAAGTACTGCCTGGAATTCTTCGTTGTCTTCTCTGATGGCAGCAGTATATACGACTAAATCGATGTCGTCCGTAATGTTTTCTGCTCTTTGTCCGATGGCAATTTTAGCACCAAGGGAAACTAATTTATTTGTAATTTCAGATTCGTTCATATCGGATCCGGAAATGGTAAAATGTTCTTCTAAAAGAATTTCAGCAAGGCCACTCATACTGATGCCGCCGATTCCAATAAAATGAACATGAATTGGCTTTTTAAAATCAATCTGATACATGATATTCGATTATTCCCTTTCATAAATTATACATAATTTTGTAAAATCCTTGTGAAATTTTACTTCTATTTTAGTATAGGACAAAAAGTTTAAACTTTCAAGACAGACACATTGCGAAATGTTAAATATTCGGGTATAATAGAACCATACGTGAAATATGGATAATATGACGAATGGATGGGGTATTTTTATTAGGAATGTACGAAATATTCCCAAATTATTCGAATAGAATTCGCTATTAATCGACGATATGTACAAAAAATATCGTCACATTTTTAACGCATTCTATGTTTATTATTCACAATTTCATCCATTAATGTTATAATTAACTATCAATGTTATAATTAACTATCATGCACAAAGGGGTGAATACGATGGTAAAAAAAGAGATGATCGCTATGCTTTTAGCAGGCGGACAGGGAAGCAGACTTGGTGTTTTAACTTCTAAAACTGCTAAACCAGCTGTTTCTTTCGGTGGTAAGTATAGAATTATTGACTTCCCACTTAGCAACTGTATTAATTCTGGTATCGATACTGTAGGTGTTATGACACAGTATATGCCACTTAAACTTAACCAGCACGTAGGAATTGGTATTCCTTGGGATTTAGACCGTAACGTAGGTGGTGTAACTGTTCTTTCTCCATACGAATCCAGCGGAAAGAGCGGATACTTCGCAGGTACAGCTGATGCGATCTATCAGAACTTAGAATACATGGATTACTATAATCCTGATTATGTATTAATCTTATCTGGTGACCACATCTACAAGATGGACTACGAATTAATGCTTGAAAACCACAAACAGAAGGGCGCAGCTATTTCTATCGCAGCTATGGAAGTACCTATGGAAGAAGCTAGCCGTTTCGGTATCGTAGTAACAGATGACAACGACACAATCGTAGAATTCCAGGAAAAACCTAAAGTACCAAAGAGCAACAAGGCTTCCATGGGTATCTACATTTTCGATTACAAAGTTCTTAAGAACGCTTTACTTGCATGCGAACATATTCCAAACTTAGACTTTGGTATGCATGTAATCCCATATTGCTTCGAAAACGGTAATAAGATTATCTCTTACGAATTCCAGGGATACTGGAAAGACGTAGGAACATTAAGCTCTTACTGGGAAGCAAACATGGACTTAATCAGCCTTATCCCAGAATTCAACTTATACGAAGAATACTGGAGAGTATATACAAAGAGCGAATCCATTCCTCCAATGTTCGTTGGGGAAAATGGCGCAATCAAAGGTTCCATCGTTGGTGATGAATCTGAAATTTATGGTACAGTAGAAAACTCCGTAATCGGTTCTGACGTAATCATTGGTGAAGGTTCTGTAGTTAAAGATTCCATCATCATGAACCACACAAGAATTGGTGAAAACGTAATCATCGACAAAGCAGTTATCGCTGAAAACTGTGAAATCGAAGATAAAGTAGTACTTGGTTCTGCTGACTTTGAAGATGCTGAAAACACCTTCGCTCCTCATATCTACAACCATGGTTTAGTAGCTGTTGGACAGAACTCCTACATTCCATATAAAGTAAAAGTAGGTAAGAACGTAGCAATCTTCGGTAAGACAACTCCAGAAGATTATCCAAACAGAGAACTTCCAACTGGAGAAGCTTTAATTAAGTAAGGTAGGTGAAAAAGGCATGAAAACAATCGGTATTATTTTAGCAGGTGGTAACAGCAAAAAGCTGGGCGCACTTTCTGATAGAAGAGCTACAGCAGCTATGCCAGTAGCTGGTAGCTATAGAGCAATCGACTTCGCTTTATCTTCCATGAGCAACTCTGGAATGCAGAAAGTTGGCGTTATTACACAGTATAACTCCAAATCTTTACATGAACATTTAAGTTCTTCTAAATGGTGGGATTTTGGACGTAAACAGGGTGGTTTATATACATTTACACCAACATTAACAAATGAAACAGATTATTGGTATCAAGTCGGAGGCCA
>JAZUED010000302.1:0-9866 GCA_045640005.1 Candidatus Fimousia sp. | reverse complement strand
TCTTGCTTTATATAAGGAAGAAAGAAGTAAAGATGATTATGACCGAATGGAATTCTTACGTAAGGCATCTATGATTGAAGGTATGTATGTACCGGCTCTCTATGATGTAACTTATAAGGAAGATGGCACAATTGAGGCTATCACTCCTAACGCAGAAGGTGTACCTGAGAAGGTAAGAAGAACCGTTGTCTCTCAGTTAGAAGAAGAGATTTATCCGGAAAAACCGGTTGTTCCTTATATTAAGGTAACACAGGATCGTGTCGTACTTGAAATTCAGAGAGGCTGCATCCGTGGATGTCGTTTCTGTCAGGCAGGTATGATTTATCGTCCAAACCGTTTCCGTGATGTCAATGTATTAAAAGACTATGCATATAAGATGATCAAGAACACAGGACATGGGGAAATCTCCTTAAGCTCCTTAAGTTCTTCCGATTATCCATGGTTAAAGGAATTATTAGAATTCTTAATCGAAGAGTTTGGTGAACAGCATATCAATGTTGCCTTACCTTCCCTTCGAATTGATGCATTCTCTTTAGATATTATGAGCCGTGTACAGGATGTTAAGAAGAGCTCCTTAACATTTGCTCCTGAAGCTGGTTCTCAGAGAATGCGTAACGTTATTAATAAAGGTTTAACCGAAGAAGTAATCTTAAGTGGTGCCCATGAAGCCTTCAAGGGTGGATGGAATAATGTTAAGCTTTACTTCATGCTTGGCCTTCCTGGAGAAGAGGAAGAAGACATGAAGGGCATTGCTTACCTTGCTCAGAAGATTGCGGAAGAGTATTATTCTATTCCAAAACATGAACGTCAGGGCCGTGTACAGGTAACAGCCAGTGCATCCTTCTTCGTTCCAAAACCATTTACACCGTTCCAGTGGGCAACGATGTGTGAACCTGCGGAATATTCCAGAAGAGCCTTTTTGGTAAATGATACGTTCCGTCAGCAGGTGAATAAAAAGTCCTTACGTTTCAAATGGCACGATTCGAAAACTACTATTTTAGAGGGTGTGTTAGCTCGTGGTGACCGTAAAATCTGTAAGGTTATTTATGATGTATACAAAAAAGGATGTATCTTTGATGCGTGGACCGAATTCTTCAACTATGACGCGTGGTTAGAAGCATTTGCAGACAATGATATCGATATGGATTTCTATACGATGCGTCCGCGTGATATCGATGAAGTGTTCCCTTGGGATTTCATCGATATTGGGGTAACGAAAAACTTCTTAAAGAAGGAATGGCAGCGTGCCCAGGAGGGTGTTGTGACACCAAACTGTATGATGAAGTGCTCCGGTTGTGGAGCGGCAAGCTACAAAGGAGGTATCTGTTTCTATGAAAATTAGAATGAAGTTTTCAAAAAATGGCCCTCTGAAGTTTGTAGGGCATCTGGATATGATGCGATATTTCCAGAAGGTATTTCGTCGTGCGGAGGTTGATATTGCATACTCTAAGGGATATTCTCCTCACCAGATTTTATCCTTTGCTGCGCCGCTTGGTCTTGGTGTGACAAGTGATGGGGAATACTTAGATGCAGAATTTAACAGCACAAAATCCTCGAAAGAGATGTTAGAAATCATCAATGCACAGATGAATGAAGGGGTAGAAGTGACAGAATTTAAGCTTTTACCGGATAAATGTAAGAATGCCATGTCTTCTGTGGCAGCTTCCGATTATATCATCTATTTCCGTGAAGGCTATTATGATGAGCAGCAGTTTTTAGACGCTGTGGATGCATTCATGGCACAGGATGAGATCTTAATCGTGAAGAAAACAAAGAAGAGTGAAAAAGAAGTGGACATTCGTCCAATGATCTATGCGATGGAAGTGCGTGATGGACATATCTATATGTTCCTTGAATCAGGCAGTGCGAATAACTTAAAGCCTAATCTTGTTATGGAAGCGCTTGTTTCCTATTTAGGACTTGAATATCAGGCGTTTGGTTATATGGTTCATCGTATTGAGACATATTTACGTAAGGATAATGGGGAGCTTGCATCCCTTGGCAGCGCAGGAGTAGATATTGAAGATGAATAAAGTAATCATTACGAGAATTGATGAAAAAATCGTGACTGCGCTGATGGAAGACAATGCTATTGTGGAGCTTTCTTGCGAGAATGAGAATCGCAGGAGCTTGCTCGGCAATATCTATACAGGAAAGGTCACGAATATTGTTAAGAATATTCATGGGGCCTTTGTGGAAATAGCAGATGGTATCGTCTGCTATTATTCGTTGGACGAGAATAAGCGTCACATCTATACGGGCGTGACTCCGAATCGACCGCTTGCGGCTGGGGATGAGATTTTAGTGCAGATTAGCAGGGATGACATTAAGACAAAACAGCCTGCTGCCACCGCAAACATTAATCTCCCTGGGAAATATATCGTCTTAACGGCAGACAAGCACTGGGTGGGCATCTCATCAAAGATTAAAAGTGAAGAAAGACGTGCCCAGTTAAAAGAACTGGTTCGTCCGATGGCGCGAGAAGACTTTGGTTTGATTGTTCGAACCAATGCGGCAGAAGCTTCCGATGAAGAAATCATAGCAGAAGCGAAAACACTTGTTGCTCTATATGACCAGATTTTAACTTCCGGTCGTTGCCGCACGGCAAAACAGCTCGTCTATGAAGCGCCAGAAGGATATCTGGCACTCATCCGTGATCAGCGAGATTTTGGTGATAACGAGATTATTACCGATCAGATGGATATCTATGAGAGAGTGAAGTCTTATCTGTCAATAAGTGGTGGGGATCCATCCGCTTTAAAGATGCATGAAGGAGAGATCAGTCTTAACCGAATCTATCGTATCGAACACTATCTTGAAGAAGCGTTAGGTGAACGCGTATGGTTAAAGTCTGGCGGATATCTTGTGATTCAACCAACAGAGGCACTTACCGTGATTGATGTCAACACCGGAAAAGCTATCAAAGGCAAACACCAGGAGAAGCATTTTCTAAAGACGAATCTAGAAGCGGCAGAGGAAGTAGCAAGACAGCTTCGTATGAGAAACTTATCCGGTATCATCATTGTCGATTTTATTGACCTTAGAAAGACTGAAAGTGAGGAGATTCTCATGAAAAAACTGGGTGAATTACTGAAAAAAGACCGATTTAAGACTCAGTTGATCGATATGACACGTCTTCACCTTGTAGAAATCACAAGAAAAAAGGTCAGAAAACCATTATTAGAGCAGTGGAAGGAAAAATAGGTAAGCACATGAGCGCTGATTATACATATACAAAAGAATTATTAACATTTATCGAAGAAAGTCCAAGCCCATTTCATGTGATCAAAAATATGAAGAGAGAACTGATTATGGCAGGATTTCTTCCATTAAAAGAAAATGACAAGTGGAGCCTGGTTCCTGGCGGATCCTATTATGTTACTCGTAATGGATCTTCCATTATCGCATTTCGTATGCCAAAGGAAAAATTCGACTCCTATCATATCGTAGCAAGCCACAGTGATTCTCCAACATTTCGTATTAAAGAGAATTGTGAGATGGGCGTGGAAGGCATGTATACCAAATTAAATGTAGAAAAGTATGGCGGAATGCTGATGGCACCTTGGTTTGACCGTCCATTATCCGTAGCAGGACGTGTCTTTATTGAAACAGAAGAAGGGATTGAATCAAGATTAGTCAATATCGACCGTGATTTATTACTTATTCCGAATGTGGCAATCCATATGAACCGTGAAGTAAATACCGGATACAATTACAATCCACAGGTAGACTTACTTCCATTATATGGTGACGGTGCCGCGAAGGATACATTTGACCAGCTGATTGCGGATTCCATTCATGTAGAAAAAGATGCAATCATCAGCAAAGAATTAAGCTTATATAATAGACAGAAGGGTTCGATCTGGGGCGCGAAGAATGAATTTGTGTCTGCACCGAAGTTAGACGATTTGATGTGCGCATTTGCTTCTTTAAAGGCAATGGTGGAAACAGAAGTAGATGACGAGATCTGTCCGATTATGGCAGTATTTGATAATGAAGAAGTTGGAAGCTCCACAAAACAGGGAGCAGCATCTACCTTCTTAAAAGATACATTGATTCGCATTAAAACCGTTCTTGAAGGGGATGATGACGATCATTTACGAATCTTAGCGGATTCCTTTATGGTGTCTGCGGACAATGGACATGCCCTTCATCCAAATCATCCGGAAAAGACGGATCCGACAAATCGCCCAAAGGTAAATGGTGGTGTGCTGATCAAACATAGTGCAAACCAGAAATATACAACCGATGCAATGTCTGCTGCCGTAATGAGAAGTATTTGCAAAAAGGCGGGTGTGCCATATCAGGATTATCATAATCGTTCGGATATTATTGGTGGGTCTACGCTTGGTAATCTTTCCGGTAATCAGGTGGCAGTACCGACGGTTGATATTGGGGTTGCGCAGCTTGCGATGCATTCCTGTTACGAAACTGCAGGGGCACAGGATACCGAAAGCCTTGTAAAAATGATGAAATATTTTTATAAAAATAAGATTTTGATTGTTGACAACATGTGAATTAGATGTTAATATTACATGGTATGCCGCACAGTGTGGTACAAGTCTGCTCATAGTGAGTGGCACCGAAGCTGGCGAGATTTAAATAGGAGGTAACCATAATGTACGCAATTATCGCAACAGGTGGTAAACAGTATAAAGTAGCAGAAGGCGACGTAGTACGTGTTGAAAAACTCGGCGTTGAAGCTGGTTCTACATATACTTTTGACCAGGTTTTATTAGTTGGTGGCGAAGATGTTAAAGTTGGTAATCCAACTGTAGCAGGTGCAACTGTTGAAGCTTCTGTTGTAGGCGATGGCAAAGGTAAAAAAGTTATCGTTTACAAATATAAGAGAAAAACAGGATACCACAAAAAGAACGGTCATAGACAGGCATATACTGAATTAAAGATCGAAAAAATTAATGCATAATTAGATGAGGATCGAGTAATGACGAAAGTTCGATTCTATTTGAATAAGCAAGGTAAGTACCTTGGTTTTCAAACCCAAGGTCATGCGGGCTATGCAGATGCCGGAGAAGATATTGTATGTGCCGGTATTTCCGCTCTTGTGCTGAATACGATTAACTCAATTGAAGCATTTTCTGAAGATCGCATGGTGGTGGAAGAAGATGAAAAAGCAGGTATGATTAAGTTTAAGGTGTATCATACAAGCGATGAGACACAGTTATTAATCAAGTCCCTTCATTTAGGTTTATCGAAGATGCAGGAGAATTATGACCGATTTATCAGAGTATCAATCAAGGAGGTGTAACGACATGATGAATATGAACCTTCAATTTTTCGCTCATAAAAAAGGTATGGGTTCTACAAAGAACGGTAGAGATTCTGAATCCAAGAGATTAGGTGCGAAAAGAGCTGACGGACAGTTTGTAAAAGCTGGTAACATTCTTTATAGACAGCGTGGAACAAAAATCCATCCAGGTGTAAACGTTGGACGTGGTAAAGACGATACATTATTTGCATTAGTTGATGGTGTTGTACGTTTCGAAAGAAAAGGCAGAGACAAAAAACAGTGTTCTGTACATCCAGTAGCATAATTTAGTAATAGACTAGATATTTAGGGCGGCTTCAATTAACGTTGGAGCCGCTTTTCATATGTAACTTAATTTAGAACATAATTAACATTGATCACATAGATACAAGATGAAAGAGGTGATACGATGAAATTTGCAGATCGCGCAAACATTATCATTCGTTCTGGCCGTGGTGGAGATGGCTGTGCCAGCTTCCGTCGTGAATTATATGTTCCAGATGGTGGCCCGGATGGTGGTGACGGTGGCAAAGGTGGAGATGTAATCTTCGTTGTTGATGAAGGTATGAATACATTATCCGATTTCCGTAACCGCAGAAAGTTCTCCGCTGGTAATGGGGAACCAGGACGTAAGAGAAGATGTCATGGTGCTAATGGAGCAGATATCATATTAAAAGTACCGCCGGGGACTGTCATCAAGGAAAGAGAATCCGGAAAAGTCGTATTAGATATGTCTAATAAGAAGGAACCGGTAGTATTATTACGAGGCGGCCGCGGTGGAAAAGGAAATCAGCACTATGCAACAAGTGTAATGCAGGCTCCTAAATATGCACAGCCGGGCCAGAGAGCTCAGGAATTAGAAGTAACTTTAGAATTAAAAGTCATTGCCGACGTAGGCTTAGTAGGCTTCCCGAACGTAGGAAAGTCCACATTTTTATCTCGTGTAACAAATGCGAGACCGAAGATCGCAAACTACCACTTTACAACTTTAAATCCTAACTTAGGTGTAGTTGATTTATCTGATGGTAATGGTTTTGTTATCGCGGATATCCCTGGAATTATCGAAGGGGCATCCGAAGGGGTAGGACTTGGTTTCCAGTTCTTACGTCACATTGAACGTACAAAAGTCAATATTCACATCGTGGACGTGGCGTCTGTAGAAGGACGTGATCCAATCGAAGACATTCATGCAATTTTAAATGAGTTAAATGCTTACAATCCGGAAATTGCAAAACGTCCTGCAGTGATTGCTGCGAATAAGATTGACGCGATGTCACCGGAAGATTTAGAAGTGGCAGTGGAGATGCTTGAGGATGAATTTGGTCCTCTTGGCATGAAGGTGTTCCCTATTTCTGCGGTAAGTGGACAGGGTGTGAAGGAGCTTTGCTGGTATATCAATGATTTATTAAAGGATCTTCCGGATACAGCAACAGAATTTGAAGCGGAATTCTTTATTGACGAAGCAGAAGCAGACGAAGAACCAATCATTGTATATTATAATGAAGAAGATCAGCTTTATGATGTGGAAGGTCCACGTGTTCAGAGAATGCTTGGTTATACAAACTTAGAATCTGAACGTGGTTTTGCATTCTTCCAGCGTTTCATGAAGGAGAATGGTATCTTAAAGGAATTAGAGAAGCTTGGTATCGAAGAAGGCGACACTGTTCGTGTATACGAGCTTGAATTTGAATATTACAGATAATTTGGGGAGGCAATTATGACTAGTAAAGAAAGAGCTTATTTAAAAGGTCTTGCGATGAGTATTGATCCGATTTTACAGATTGGTAAGGCTTCTGTAACACCGGAAAATATTGAATCCGTTCGTGAAGCAATTGATGCTCGTGAACTTATTAAGATTACTGTACTTAAGAACTGTTTGAATGAACCTAGAGACATCGCAGAAGTTCTTGCAGAACGTACTCGTTCTCAGGTAGTACAGGTAATTGGTCGTAAGATCGTATTATATAAAGAATCCAAAGAACATAAAAAGATTTATTTACCAGGCCAGAAACAGCCTAAGAAATAGAGGTGTATGGATATGAAGATTGGAATTATGGGCGGAAGCTTCAATCCAATCCACCATATGCATCTTCTTATGGGTGAGATGGCATATGAGGAGTTTGGACTGGATCAGGTATTAATTATGCCTTTAAAAACTCCGTATTTCGACAACAAAACATTAAAAGGGAACAGCACTGATGAAGATCGTGTGGCTATGATCAAGCTTGCGATCGGGGATAATGATCACCTTGCATTTTCTGATCTTGAGTTAAAGCGTGAAGGAGTGACTTATACAGTCGATACACTTGAAATCCTTAACAAGATGCATCCGGAGAATGAATATTATTTTATTCTTGGTGCGGATTCACTTTTTGGTCTTGAACGCTGGTATCGTGCAGAGCGTATCTTTGAGCTTGCAACAATCATTGCGGCATCCAGAGATGATTCCAATGAAAAAATCGATGATCAGATTACTTACTTGAATGAAAAGTACGGCGCGAGAGTGTTAAAGCTTCACAGCCCAAATCTTGAAATTTCTTCAAGCTACATCCGTGATATGGCGGGAAAGAAAAGAAGCACTCGTTATCTCGTTCCAGAAGGTGTTTTCCATTATATGAAGGAGCATGGTTTATATGAATAGAAAGGAAATGAAAAAGATTCTCCAGTCAGAATTAAAACCTGGCCGTTTTGAACACACTGTGGGCGTTCAGTATACAAGCTGCGCTCTTGCGATGCGTTACGGCTGCGATATGGAAAAGGCCAATATTGCCGGACTGCTTCACGATTGTGCGAAACATTTGCCGGACAAAGAAAAGCTTTCTATTTGTAAGAAGAAAAAGATCAAGGTTTCTAAGGCAGAAAAGAAGAATCCTGGTTTACTTCATGCAAAGCTTGGTGCAGTGCTTGCGAAAGAAAAGTATGGGGTAAAGGATGAAGAGATTTTATCTGCGATTGAGTGCCATACAACGGGAAAACCGGATATGAGCTTACTTGATAAGATTGTCTTTATTGCAGACTATATCGAACCAAACCGTGATCAGGCTCCAAAGCTTTCTTATTTAAGAAAACTTGCGTTTGAGGATATTGATGCCTGTCTGATTGAAATCTTAAAGCAGACAATCGACTACTTAAAAGATATGAAGGCAGAGATGGATCCGATGACCGTAAAAACTTATGAATTTTATACTTTAGATAAATAAGTCAGGAGGAATTTAAGATGGATAAATCTATGACTATGGCGAAAATTGCTTATGAAGCTCTTGATGAAAAGATGGCGGAAGATATCCGTGTGTTAGATATTTCCGGAGAAACTGTTATGGCAGATTACTTCATCATTGCAAATGGTAGCAATGAAAATCAGGTTCGTGCGTTAGTTGATAACGTACAGGAAAAGCTTTATAAGGCTGGATATGAGATGAAGCAGTTAGAAGGTCAGCGCCAGGGCAACTGGGTATTACTTGACTTCAACGACATCATCGTACATGTATTTGATAAAGAAAACCGCGCATTCTATGATTTAGAAAGAATCTGGAAAGATGGCGTGGAAGTAGATTTTTCTGAAGCAGAATAAATTTGGGTGGAATATCCATACTCTACAATAGAGTATGGGTATTTTTGTTTATATAGATATTAAAAGACGGGTTTTGGTGTAATAGAATAAAAATGTATTCACATAGAAATTATTATTTTATGGAGGAACATAATTATGGATACACTACATTTGAAAGCACCTGCCAGCTGGCTTAATGACCCGAATGCTTTTATCTATTACAAAGGACAGTATCACCTGTTTTATCAGCATTTCCCTTTTTCTACAAGATGGGGAACCATGCACTGGGGTCATGCAGTTACCGATGATCTTGTTCATTGGGAGCACAAAGGAGTTGCATTATTCCCATCCAAATATTTTGATGCAAATGGTATCTTCTCCGGTGGTGCATTTGAAAAAGACGGTAAGATGCTTCTTTATTATACAGGAGTTCGTTATTATGCTTTTGAACCTGAAAACAGTCACGTCTCTTTAAATGATGTGTATGAATGTACACAGGCTATGGTAGAATCCGAGGATGGATTTACCTTTGACAATTATGATGGAAAAAAAGTTATTCTCCCGGTCATTTATGATGACAATGTTGCAAACTTTAATCATTGCCGAGATCCTAAAGTATGGAAAGAGAATGATACTTATTTTATGGTGCTTGGAAGTACTTATAAGATGGAAACCGGTCGAGTTCTCGTATTAAAGAGTGATGATGCAGTGAATTGGGAAATTCAGTCTGTACTTACTGATCCTAAATTTGGCCGTATTTTAGAATGTCCGGATGTGTTTAAAATCGGTGATCAGTACCTGTTCCTGATTTCTCCAATGTATATTATCCCACCTTCTGAAGGATATACTTCTCAGTCTATGATCGGTACCATCGATTTTGATCCGGAGAAAAGTGAAATCAGTAATCTTGGAGAATTTGAATTTATTGATCTTGGTGGAGATTTATATGCAACTCAGTCCTGTGAGGATGAAGAGGGCAGAAGAGTTATGGTTGTATGGCTTCGAATGCCTCAGGATGCTATCAATCCTGCTGATGGAAAAGCCTAT
>JAZUED010000301.1:0-6396 GCA_045640005.1 Candidatus Fimousia sp. | reverse complement strand
GGAGAGCATTTCGTAGGAGATATCAGCGATTCGCACATTTTGGAAGCATTCGCAAAGGAAGTGATTGAAAAATATGGGCGCGTGGATGTGTTAGTCAACAACGCGATGCCGCTGAAAAAAGGAATTGACGAGTGTAGCTTTGAAGAATTTCAGTATGCACTAAACGTCGGCGTTACAGCACCTTTTTATCTTACTAAGCTGTTCATGCCATATTTCGGCGTGGGCGCGTCGGTAATCAACATCTCCTCATCAAGAGATCGAATGAGCATGCCGCAGACCGAAAGCTACACCGCAGCAAAAGGCGGAATTTCCGCATTAACCCATGCCTTAGCAGTGAGTTTAGCAGGTCGCGTGCGCGTAAATTCCATCTCACCAGGGTGGATCGACACAGATTATATTGAATACGACGGTCCGGACGCAATCCAACAGCCGGCAGGCCGCGTAGGAAATCCGATGGATATCGCGAACATGGTACTTTTTCTGTGCAGCGATAAGGCTGGTTTCATCACCGGCGAGAATATCTGCATCGATGGAGGCATGACAAAACAGATGATCTACCACGACGAGTGGGGATGGAAATTAGAAAATTAGAAAAGTAGAAAAGTAGAGTAAGGCTTTTGCGCTGATAGATGTTGGCGCAGAGGCCTTTTTATGATATAAAACAAAAAGCCATCGCGGGTAGCGACAGCTTCTTACATATTCTCCTGAATAAGCCTAATCAGGCTTGCTTCAAATCTTTCATCGTCCTCTTTTGTTCTCTTGGCTGGTCCTTTAAAATGTTTCTTCTTTGAACTTCTTCGCGCTTTTTTAGCAATGTGACGTGTCATAAGAAGCTCATCGATATTACCATTCGTGTACCATTTGCCAGATTGATGGATGCCCAATGCCCCTTTCCCGAGGATCATTGCTGCAACCCCATAATCCTGAGTTACGCAAATATCTCCTTTTTGGATGAGGGAAACAAGTTTGAAGTCAACGGCATCCATTCCAGCCCCCACAATGATTACTTCACTGTAATCAGAAGATAGAACATGATTTGTATCACATAGTAATGTACATGGGATATGAAATTGTTTTGCTACTTTTTCTACGATGCGGGTTACAGGACACGCATCAGCATCTACTAATATTTTCATGAATTTTTAATCCCTTATGGCCCTGGTAAGCTTCGGCTTAAAGTGTTTTGACCTTGGCTATTCTATAGGTAGGAATATCAAAAAAGAAAAAATTATCAATAATCTCTTACATCGACAACTCATCTAATAATTGATCGACATCTGAAAGATTAATCATACATTTCCCTTCCCAGATACCGACTGGGATATCATCTTGAAATCCATAAATCATCGGAATATCCAGAGTCACTAAGTCGTATACAACAACCTTACGTTTATCCGGATCAATAATCCAGTACTCTTTGACTCCTGCATTCAAATATTTTGTCATCTTGAGTGTCATATCTTTTTTTCTAGTGGAAGGAGATAAAACCTCTACGAGAAAATCAGGAGCACCGAAGATACCACGTTTCGTTACTTTCGAACGGTCACAGACAATAAGAACATCTGGCTGAATCATCGTTTTATCATCGCAGTCTAACTGAACATCGACTGGAGACATCATAGGAAGACAATTGCCTTTGTGAACTGCGACATGGTTAAAAAGCTTCGCATGGATATTCCCACCAATAAACTGGTGAGGAGAAGATGGCGCAGCCATATCATAGAATACTCCATCAATTAATTCCACACGCTGTTCATCTGGAAGAGCATAATAATCGTCAATAGTATAGGTTTTTTTTGCATTGTATGCAGGTGGAGATTCTCGTAACAGCATATTATCTGTTGGCAATTTTTCATCATGTGTAGTTTTAAGAATTAATACCTGCTGAATTTTGATTAAAGACTCTCTTCTTGGATTTTTCGTTACTCCGCCTAATATCTTCTGTACAGTACTAAGAGGCATGTCAGCAAGGCGGGCAATATCCTTGTAGGAATAACCGAGTTCCTGTCTTTTAACATTCATTTCATCAATAGTCATAGAATACACCTCCTAAGTAAAATATAGCATAAAAATATCAAAATAGCAATAAAATATCAAATAAATATCAATAAAAATATCCAACTTCGAAATTCCAAGACATAATCTCCTGTCTGGTATAATGTTCTGACAGACGGCGTAAGTTGTAGGGAAACTAAAATAGCCGAAATTGGTCATTCATCAATTTCGGCTATTATTAGTGAGCGCCCCATGCGTGCACTTTTACACGATATCATATTTTTCTAAATTTAATACTACATTTCCTTCACAGCGGAAACGAATTCCATCTACCGCAAGGTCGGTGTAGAAGAGATAGGTTGCAGCCTGTTCTCCATCGTTAGCAAATAATTCTACGCTGTATTTATCTAAAAGGATACGTAGTTTTAATGCACCCTGACGATTGCGAACATAGAATTTTCCGATTTCTAAATCTTTCTGGTTCTCACCACATTTACTACGATCTACGGTTACGATACTCGTTTCAGGACTGTAAGAGATGCTAAGATGATGCTGTTCATCTTGTGCAAGCTGGATCTCGAATTCTTTGTAGATTTTATCTTTGGCTTCTAATTCGATGGTAAGATCCATGACACGACCTTTGATACCTTCGAGAGTATGATAAGAGTCATCGGTAAAATGTACATTTTCATGGACCACTTTATTGCATCGATAATTTTCGATTTCTCTTACTGGGTTCTGGATTAAACGGTCGTTTACTACATGTAGTTCTCTTGGAGTAGTCATCTGTCCGAAGAAATGTAATCCTTCATAGCGCACTTCCTGTTCTTTCCAGTTTGCCATCCAGGCAATCATAATTCTTCTTCCATCTTCTGTTAATAAACTCTGAGTGGAGTAAAAGTCGATACCGTAATCGATGGCATGATTTGAATCTTCAATGAATTTTCCAGACTCTTTATCAAATGTGCCGAAAATTGCCATAGTGATGTGGCCATTATGGTACTCTAAGTCCTGTTCTACCATTTCCATTGGACTTACAAGAAGGACATCTCGGTCATCTAAAGTGAAGACGTCTGGGCATTCCCACATTTTTCCGTAAGTTCCATTATTAGAGATGACGGTGGAACGGTAGTTCCAATGCATACAATCATCGCTTTCGTAGAGAAGGATATCACCGAGTCCACTAGCTGGTCGGTTACTGATGACAGCATAATATCGGTCATCCTCTTTCCAGATTTTTGGATCTCTGAAATCTACCAAACTGCCACCTTCTGGTACTGTGTTTGCCAGAAGAATTGGATTCTCATCACTTTTTTTATAATTTACTCCATCTCCAATTGCGAGACACTGATTTTGATACAGGTCGTAATCACGATTTAAGTCCGCAACATGAGGTTCTTTCATGTAATTATAAGGAGTTACCCCAGAGTAAAGGATGAGCTGACGACCGTCTGGTAACTCAATAGCAGCTCCAGAGAAACATCCGGTCTCATCGTAAGGCTGATCAGGAGCTAAAGCGGCTGGAAGGTGTTCCCAGCGAATGAAATCCTTCGTCTTTACATGTCCCCAGTGCATGGATCCCCAAATAGTATCATATGGATAATACTGGAAAAATAAATGATATTCATTTTTATAGATGGAAAAACCATTTGGGTCATTCATCCAACCAGTTGGTGGAGTGACGTGAAATACTGGACGTTGTTCATCGACCATAGCTTTCTTTTCGTTTTCATAGGATCTGACTTTTTCTAGTGCGATTTTTTGCTCAGCAGTCTGTTCGACTGGTGCAATGTTCTGTTCTTCTATCACAGTGTTCATTGTTGTTTCTCCTATATATCAATAATTATTTTCTTTTGTATCCACTTTTTTCACAATGCCTATTCTACACTAAGTTTTTATGAGAAATCAATGTGATATGTGTATGAGAAATTGATGTGATATTTGTTATTTTTTGATGCTGGGAACCATTTGCAGACGCAAACCTTTTCCGATATAATCGTTATATAGTGCAAAAAAGGAGAATAAATCATGATAAAAATCAATTTCGTCTGCTGGGGCAATATTTGCAGAAGCCCTATGGCAGAGTTTGTTTTAAAGAAAATGGTAGAAGAGCGTGGATTGTCAGATCAGTTTTATATCTGCTCCACTGCAATTAGTTCGGAAGAAATCTGGAATGGTGTGGGAAATCCAGTTTATCCACCTGCGAGAGAAGAACTTTCTCGCCATGGCATTTCCTGTGCGGGCAAGCGTGCCACACAGCTTGTGAAGTCTGATTATGACAAATATGACTATATCATCGGTATGGAATCCATGAATCTTCGCTATATCAATCGTATTTGCGGGCATGATGTAGACAAAAAAGTGAGTAAACTCATGGACTTTACGAACGAGGGTGGAAATATTGGCGATCCTTGGTATTCTGGTGATTTCCGTGGTGTATACAGACAGATTGAACGAGGCTGTGCAGGATTATTAGAACATTTGGAACGAACAGGGGAGATTTGGAAATGATAACTGCTGTTGAAGAGACAATTAAGAAGGTAAAAGAAATATTAGGAGAAGATCATGCCTATGAGGCTGAATGTTTTGAAGCAGCTTATCGATGTAATCTCGATATTGTGGCTAAACCCGAAGAAGATGGATCTATCTTCTTGCTTACGGGTGACATTCCAGCGATGTGGCTTCGCGATTCTGCGTGCCAGGTGCGACCATATCTTAGCATTGCGAAGGAATCAGAAGAGATTTCTAATCTCATTGAAGGGATTATTAAGAAGCAGATGTATTGTATCAACTTAGACCCATATGCAAATGCTTTTATGAAGAATTTAGACGACGAGAGCATTTGGGCAAATGATGGTGTCACTATGCTTCCAGGTGTCTGGGAACGAAAATATGAGATTGATTCTCTTTGTTTTCCATTTAAACTGGCTTATGACTATTGGAAAGCAACAGGCAATGACAAAATTTTCGATGATGCATTTCGCAAGGCAGCAGAGAATGTATACAATGTTTTCCGCACGGAGCAGTATCATGAAACAAAGTCCGAATATCGTTTTGAGCGTCAGGAATGTCCATACATCGACAGCCTTTCCCGTCATGGTAAGGGTGCTTATGTAGAAGATGGTGTCGGTTTGATCTGGTCCGGCTTTCGACCAAGTGATGATGGTTGTGTCTATGGCTATCTCATCCCATCCAATATGTTTGCGGTTGTCATTTTAGAAGAATTGGCAGAGATTTTTGCAATGTTTTATGACTGCGTAGAGGCTGCCGATGACGGTGTTGCTTCTAAGTGTGTAGGTGCAGCAGAATTTTCTGCTTTAGCGACTGAAGTTCGAACCTCAATCGAAACATTTGCCGTGGTGCCGACAGGAAGCGCTCGTTTTGACAAACCATTTTATGCTTATGAAGTGGATGGAGCAGGCCAGTATCTGGTGATGGATGATGCCAACTTCCCGAACTTACTCTGTGCACCATATCTTGGCTATTGCAAGGCAGATGAGTCCCTCTATGTTGAGACGAAGAAACGTCTTTTAAGTGTGGAAAATCCATATTATTATAGTGGATCAAAAGCTTCTGGTGTGGGTAGTATCCATACAAAGGCAGGATATGTGTGGCCATTGTCTTTGGGTATGCAGGGTCTTGTTTCTGATGATAAGGAAGAGAAACTTGCGCTCATTAAGAAGATGTCTTCTTTGGATGCGGATACAAAATTAATGCATGAATGCGTCAATGTGGAAGATCCATATGACTTTACAAGACCTCTTTTTGGCTGGGCAAATGCAGTGTTTGCGGAGTTAGTTCTTGATTATTGTGATTTGCTTTAAATAATAGAATAGGAGATATAAAAAAACCCGGAGAAAAAATCTCCGGGTTTTTTATTACATGTCGTTTCAAACGGAATAACGAATTATGAAAATTATTCAGCTTTTTCTACGGATTTCCAGTATTTAACTACTTCGTCAGCTAATGCAGCACGGTCAATCTGTCCGTCTAAGTATTTCTGCATTGTAGCACCCATTACGGAGTAGTGATCATCTGGAAGGTAGTTGTAACCATCGATTAAAGCATCTTTGTCAGCGTAAGCTTTTACGGATGCGCCTAATGGATCAAGACCTTCAGCAGCGATGTTACCATAAGCAGGTACGAGTGCGCATGTTTCTGTTAAGAACTTGTTACCTTCTTCGTCATATACTAACCAGTTAAGGAAGTCTTTAGCAGCCTGACGCTGTTCGTCAGTTGTGTATTCGGAACTGTCGATGAAGAAGTATTTGGAACCGCCACCAACTAATTTAGTGTTCATTCCATCGTCCATGTTCTGAGGGATAGCCATCATACCAAGTTTTTCGCTAACTTCGTATTCGTTCATCATAGCCCAATCCCAGTTACCACCGAACATGAATG
>JAZUED010000300.1:0-1638 GCA_045640005.1 Candidatus Fimousia sp. | reverse complement strand
CAGACAGCTTAACACAGATTAAGTACCACAAACCACTGATCCAGGCGATCAGAAACTGTGATTTAGAAGAAGCAAAAAGAATTAGTATTGTTCATATTAAAGACTTTTTCCATCTTGATCCTTATGTACTAAGTTTTTATGGTTTTAAATAGTAATAAATATAAATAAAGCAAAAGAAACGAAAGAATCCCTGGATTCTTTCGCTTCTTTATTTACATAATAATTAAATTTCGTGATTTAAGATTTTTCTTGCAAACGCAAGCATATCCTCCGGAACACTGTCGTCTAATAAAACGTCTTTCACTTCCGGAATGTTATTCATGATTTCAATCTTTATAAAATCATTGAGCGTATCATTTGCCGATGCGCATCTTGTACAGGAACCTAAAAGTCGTACGGTCACTACGCCCTCTTCGATTTTGGTCACTCCCATCCCACCATTATGGGTCTTTAAGGTAGGTGCGATGTTCTTGTCAATGACCGCTGTAATCTTATTAAATAATGTATCGTTCATATTTTACCCCCAAGTGGTTTTTTATTTATTGTAGCTTTTTCTTGTCTGACAAGCAATAATGTTTTTATATTTACGTGTCAATGTCGAATGTTTTTTGAAGTTTTTGACAACGCATTACAGGAGATTATTATGAAAATAGGAATCAAATACTGCGGTGGCTGTAATCCCTATCACGACCGCAAAGCATTTGTACATAAATTAGAAGAGAATTTCGGTACCTCCTTTGAACCGGCGAGGACTGGTACCCACTACGACCGGGTATATGTCGTATGTGGCTGTCAGGTCTGCTGCGCAAATTATGAAGGACTATCGGCCGACCACATCTATCTGGTAGACCATTTAGGAACGAGGGAGGTATAGCATGTTTGGAATAGGAACACTTCTTAACACCGGTGCTGTCGTTGTCGGTGGTATCATCGGAATCATGTTAAAAAAGGGACTGAGCAAGCGATTTGAAGAAATTCTCATGGTTGCCTGTGGTGTCTCTACTTTATTTATCGGCGCAGCCGGAACGATGCAGGGTATGCTGCATATTGAGAATAATATCATCTCCACTCAGGGAGGGATGCTACTTGTGTTATCCTTTGTACTTGGTGGTCTGATCGGTGAAGCCATCAATTTAGAAAAGAAGATGGATGACATCGGAGTCACATTAAAACGACTCTTCCACGCGGAAAATGATAATCTTTTTGTAGATGGATTTGTCAACACATCCCTCATTATCTGTGTCGGAGCCATGGCAATCGTTGGATCCATACAGGATGGTTTAGTTGGAGATTATTCAACCTTAGCTGTAAAAGCAGTACTCGACTTAGTCATCGTCATCGTTATGGCAGCCAGCTACGGACCAGGAAGCATCTGTTCTGCCATCGCCATTTTTGTATATCAAGGCTCCATCACACTCGTTGCCCACTTTGCCGGAAATTTCGTAGCCGATGCATTAATCGCAGACCTTTCTTATATCGGATCCGCCTTAATCTTCTGCGTCGGAGTAAATCTAGCCTTTGGCAAAAAATTCAAGACCGGAAACTTGCTTCCAGCATTACTTATTCCGATTGGATATTCCATTGTGCAGGGATTTATAAAGTAAATATTATATATAACGACAAAAACCCAAGGGGGGG
>JAZUED010000299.1:0-4032 GCA_045640005.1 Candidatus Fimousia sp. | reverse complement strand
GTATTTTGGAAAAGAGCTTTATCAAGCGACACGATGAATTTTTTGAAGCAATGTATGGATACAAATTAGTGCTTAGAGAGAAAAACCAGAGATTTAATACTCTGTAAATGAGGATAAAAATAGATAGAATGAAAGATTTTAAAAACCCGGAATATTATGACAACCGAGAACTTAGCTGGATTAAGTTCAATGAACGATGCTTAGATGAAGCAAAGAGAACAGAACTTCCAATTTTAGAACGCTTGAATTTCCTTGCAATCACAGCATCAAACTTAGATGAATTTTTTATGGTTCGTGTGGCATCTCTTACAGATGTGGACCAGGCTGGTGTGAAAAAACGTGATATTGCTGGTATGACTGCAGGAGAACAGTTAAAAGCAATCAGCAAAAAGCTTCACGAATTTATGAAATCCCAGTATAACACACTAAACATGTCCATTTTACCAAAGCTTGCAGAAAATGGATTACATGTACTCAAATCTTATAAAGAACTGACAGAAGAACAGGCTAAAAAGACAGAAAGCTATTTTGATGAAATCATTTACCCGGTACTTACACCAATGGCAGTAGACTCTTCAAGACCATTCCCATTAGTACGCAACAAATCCATCAATATTGCAGCCTTAATTTCTTCTAAAGATGGCAAGAATGAAGCGGATTTTGCGACTGTTCAGGTACCAGATGTTCTTCCTAGAGGTTTCTTTTTATGTGACGAGGATGGAACGCAGCATCTGATATTATTAGAAGAGATTATCAAGCAGAATATGAACAAACTCTTCTTAAATCATAAGATCAAGTCTATGGGTGTTTATCGCATCATTCGTAATGCCGATCTAACCATCGATGAAGATGAAGCAGCCGATCTTTTACTTGAAATTGAAGAAAAAATCCGTGGCCGTCAGTGGGGACAGATCATCCACTTAAGCTTAGAAGAAGGCATGGACAAAAAGATCGTGAAATATCTTGTCGAAAGTTTCCAGGTAAAGAAGGATAACATTTATTATCTCAACGGTCCGATGGATCTGAAGTATTTTATGAAGCTTCATGGTTTAGAGGGCTGGGACGAAATGAGAAATAAAAAATTCAAACCGGCACCAGTGAAAGAATTTATGAATGGCGAAAAGATTTTTGATGTGGTTCGTGAAAAAGATGTTCTTATGCATCATCCATATCAGAGCTTTGATCCGGTTGTTGAATTTGTAAAACAGGCAAGTCAGGATAAAGATGTTCTTGCAATTAAGCAGACACTTTATCGTGTATCCGGTAATTCTCCAATTATTGCAGCGTTAGAAGCCGCAGCTATGGCAGGAAAGCAGGTTACCGTACTTGTAGAATTAAAAGCTCGATTTGACGAAGAAAACAACATCGTATGGGCAAGAAAGCTTGAAAAAGCAGGATGTCATGTAATTTACGGTTTACTCGGATTAAAAACACACAGTAAGATCACACTGGTAGTAAGAAGAGAAGAAGAGGGCATTAAGCGCTATGTTCACTTAGGAACAGGTAACTATAATGATTCCACAGCTAAGATCTACACAGATATGGGATTATTCACCTGTGATGAAGCGATTGGAAGTGATGCAACTGCTGTATTTAATATGTTATCTGGTTATTCAGAACCAGAACAGTGGAACAAGCTTTTAGTAGCGCCTTACTGGCTTAAGAACGCATTCATCTCCATGATTGACCGCGAAATCGAACATGCAAAAGCGGGCAAGGAAGCAAGAATCATTGCTAAGATGAACTCCTTAAATCATAAGGGAGTAATCCAGAAGTTATATGAAGCATCCCAGGCAGGGGTTAAGATTGATCTGATTGTTCGAGGCATCTGTTGTCTTAAGGTAGGAATTCCTGAAATCAGCGAGAATATCACAGTTCGATCAATTATTGGAGAATTCCTTGAACATGCAAGAGTTTTCTACTTCTATAATGACGGTGAGGAAGATATCTTCCTTGGCAGTGCAGACTGGATGAATCGAAATTTAGAAAGACGAGTAGAAATCGTTTTCCCTATCGAAGATGAGGAATTAAAGAATCAGGTAAAAGAAGTCCTTTTTGTTCAGCTTGACGACACACTTCAGGCAAGAATTTATCAGGCAGACGGAACCTATAAGAAGGTTGACCGTAGAGGGAAATATGCCTTAAATTCCCAGGATTATTTTAAGAAATGGGCTTCAAAACAATTAAAAGAAGAAAAACCGGTGAAGGGAGATCGCCGCTTTATTCCTAAGAATGCTCCATCTTAAAATAATCTGATTATTAGAGGATCGGATAGGAGCGTAAAAACGGTGGATACAGTTGGCGTGTATGTATGTAAGAAGTTAAAGTGGACAGGAATTTCTTTTGTTCTTAGTTTGTTATTTTTGTTACTTGTTTCAGGCGTGGGGATGAAATCTCCATTGATTAAAGATGTTCATGCGAAAGTTAAAATCAGTGCCAAGAAAAAACAAATTACAGTTGGAAAGAGCAAAAAACTTAAAGTAACAGGAACAAAAAAAAAGGTAAAGTGGTCTTCAACAGATACTTCTGTTGCAAGTGTAAACAGCAAAGGTAAAATTGTGGCAAATGGAAAGGGTAATTGCCTGATCGTTGCAAAGGTTGCAGGCAAAAGCCTTACCTGTGATACTACAGTTGTACCCAAACCAGTAAAGAATGACTTTACCATCAGTCCAAGCTCTAAACTTCCAGATGGCAAGAAGAATAAAAACGGCGACTATTTTTTGCTAAATGCTTATTTGAAAAAATTAGAATCTGCAGGCGGTGGGAAATTAACGCTTAAGGCCGGAACCTATTCTATTAAGAATACGGTCTATATTCCATCGAATGTTACGATCAACTGTGAATCAGGTGTAAAATTTGTAAAAGCATCCGGATCAGGTAGTGCAAATAATATGTTTGGATTTGTACCACCATCCTATGCAGCGAATTCCCAAAAGGTTTATGGTTATGCAGGCTCTCACGACATCAATTTTTACGGTAATGGGGCTTCTATTGACATGAAAAATACAGGACAGACATTTTCCATCGGACATTGTCAGAATATTAAGATTGATGGGTTTAACATGGTGAATATGGCATCTTCAAAGTATCACTTCTTTGAAGTAAACAGTTCTAAAAACGTAAGTATTTCAAACTGTAACATGACAGCTGCCAATAATCGTGACAGTGCAAGCTGGAAAGAATGCATCAACATTGATTCTGATGATAATGATGGGTTTAATGCAAAGTGGAGCAGTCAGGATAAAACATGTTGCCAGAACGTGACTATCACAAGCTGTAAATTCAAAAATGCACAGGGAGGAATTGGAACTCATAATTATTCCTGTGACGGAAGCAGACAGCTTTATCATGAGAACATCGCAATCGCAAACTGTACCTTTGAAAATGTTGGAATCGACTCTTCCAAAACCAATGCAATCCGAATGATGAGCTGGAAAAACTCATCTATTAAGAATAATACATTTATTAACTGCAGTGGCATGCGTGGCTGTGCAATTCGATTAGACGGAACTTATAATGCTGAGATTTCGAACAATGCATTTAACAAGGGCATCGGAATGAGCTTGGCAGCAAGCTACAATAATAAAAATTATGCAATGGATAAGAATATGATCTATCTTTCCAAAGAATATGATACAACTCATCCAGAATGCGTAACAAAGAATCTCTACTATTCATCTGCAGCAGGCAGTACTCAGAATGCATATTCAAATTTATATGATTATTATGCAAACTTTGTAAAAGGCAATAAAGTAGATGGAGCTGATATGAGATTTGTAGAAAAGTAAATGAATGAATAAATAAAAAACCGACTGAAACAAATCAGTCGGTTTTTTGTTTTCATATACAAAGAAATTGCGAAGCGCACTTTTGTGCTTAGCATTTTTCGGGTTCTGGATAGTCAACACCAAATGTATCAACGGTTACAGTTTTCATTACCTGTGGTTCTTTTGGAGTGTCTCCGCCGCCGAAGAACCAGCCACCACCTGTAGGTGTGCATGCGATTTTATCTACAACATCCATTCCTTCGAT
>JAZUED010000298.1:0-5690 GCA_045640005.1 Candidatus Fimousia sp. | reverse complement strand
GCCATGGTAGCGTCCCAGACAGGAGTCGAACCTGCGCAAAAACATGCTTTAGGAGAGCACTGCTCTATCCACTGAGCTACTAGGACATGTATGTAAAATCCTTGATTTTTCAAGGAGAATTACCATTTTCAATTGTATTTTCTTCTCTATAACCGGTCCAGCCAGGCCCCTTGATCCGGCCTCTTCGATGTAACTTCACTGTGGTATTTTTCTTAGCATGTTCATGCGATTAGCAGAAAATGGGGCACGCACCACGAAGTCCTTAGGAGGCCCTTGTTTTATCCGTTAAACTAAGGGGACTTATCGTCCCTATTCTACCACAAGCGCCTACCTATATCAAATTTTCTTATTTCGTATCATTTTCTGCTTCTGCTTTTACCGCCGTCGTCGTTGCTGGCTTTGCTGTCGTCACCGGCTTTTTCTTTTCTCCACAAAACTCATCTAATGTTCCCATTCGATAGCCCTTCTTCTTAAGGTAACTAATCACCTCTGGAAGTGCCTGAGTATTAGACTTCGAACAGGTATGAATAAGCGGTATCATTCCATTATGATGATAGGTCTTAAACTTATTGATGACATATGCCTTTCCAGGCTGTTTTTTCGTATCATAATCATAGTAAGCAAGACTCCATAAAACAGTCGTATAGCCAAGACTCTTAGATACCATGATGCTTCGCTTGCTGAAGTTGCCTTCCGGCGGACGGATATATTTATCCATCTCGTATCCGGTCTTTTTCTTCATCGTCTTTTCACAGTTTAAGATTTCACTCTTAATCTTTTTTACACTAAGCCCTGCCATACGTGGATGAGTGCAAGTATGGTTCCCAACCATATGCCCCTCTTTCTTCATACGCTTTACGAGCTTCGGATTGCTCTTAATATAACTTTCCGTTACGAAGAAGATTGCCTTTACTTTTTTCTTTTTCAGCGTGTCCAAAATCTTGCCTGTATACCCATTCTCATATCCACAGTCAAATGTCAGGTAAACAACCTTATTCTTCTTAGAATGTGCGCCGTAATAATAAGTTTTATCCTTCGCAAGATCCCAGCTTTTTGGAGTCGCACCGCTCGGGATTTTATGCTTTTTGTTAAGCCCAAGTCCCCAATTATACGCCTTCGTGCTATAGGATTCCAGACTTTTTGCTTCTGCTACAGTGGCAAATGTTCCGCTCAAGATAATCACTGCAGTCAAAAGCATGATGAACCATTTTTTCATTGATTCGTTCTCCTTTCTCATTCGATACATCCATTATATCGCAATCTCGCGAATTGCTTCAACTGCTGCATCTACCTCTTCCTCACTGTTTCCAAATGAGAAACTAAAACGAATGGCACCTGTTTCTTTTGTGCCTAAAGCTTCATGCATCATCGGTGCACAATGAGCTCCCGAACGAATCGCAATATCATAAGAGTAGAATAGCTCATCACCAACAGCTGACGAATCATAATCTCTGATATTAAGTGTTACAATCGGACAGCGAAGCTTACAGTCATAATTTCCATAGATTTTCACACCTGGAATTTCTTTTACGCCTCTATAAAATCTCCACATTAGTGCGAGTTCTTTTTCCCTGATTTCCTCAAGTCCAGTTTCATTTAGATAATCAATACCTGCACCAAGACCTGCAATTCCAGGACCATTTAAAGTACCTGCCTCAAGCGCGGTCGGCATTTGCTTTGGATGAGTCTTAAGATATGTCTGCACACCGCTTCCACCACTTTTTAGTGGTCGAAGTTCGATACCCTCACGAACATAGATACCACCTATCCCTTGTGGTCCTAATAAGCTTTTATGCCCGGTAAAGCACAAAATATCGATATTCATATCAACGACATCAATATCCAAAAATCCAGCTGTCTGGGATGCATCAACGATAAAAATCAGATCATATTTCTTCGCAATTTCACCGATTTTCTTTACATCCACAACATTGCCGGTAAGATTTGATCCATGAGTACATATAATTGCCTTTGTATTAGATTTAATCTCAGATTCAATCTGCCCAGGGTCAATCATCCCTGTTTCATCGCATCCAAGATAAGTTACTTCCACGCCTCGCTCCGACATTTCATAAAGCGGTCTGAGAACGGAATTATGTTCTAACACAGTCGTAATCACATGATTTCCTGGATTAAGAATTCCCTTAATCGCAATATTCAAGCTTTCTGTTGAATTAGCTGTAAATGCAATTCTCGAAGCATTTTGTGCATGAAAAAAAGAGGCAAGCTTTTCTCTTACTTCAAAAACCTTGCCTGCTGCGCAAAGAGAAGCTTCGTTTATCCCGCGTCCTGGATTCCCCTGTGTACGAAGCGCTTCAATCATTGCTTTTTCTACCCCTTCGGGCTTATATAAACTTGTCGCTGCATGATCAAAATATATCATATTACTCCCTAAAATTTCATGTTCCATCTCATTTTCTATCTGATTTTCATTGCCTGAAGTGCTGCACCCATCGCTCCGGCATAACGACTGTCTTTATCAGACATTACATCCTGGCTAAGCTTATCCGATAACATCTCTCTTAAATAATCACATTCACAAAGTCCACCTGTAAGATAGACCTTTTTGTCGGAAATATTCAAACGGTTGCACTGAGAAGCAACTTTTTCTGCAATAGAGCTGACAACACCGTAGGCAATATTTTCTTTCTTCTCACCACGACCAATGAGACTGATTACTTCAGATTCCGCAAACACGGTGCACATAGAGCTGATTGTAACATTTCCGCCAAATCTTGCAAGCTCACAAAGCTCTCCTGAACGCATGGCCAGATTATTTGCCATAATCTCTAAAAATCGTCCTGTTCCTGCAGAGCATTTATCATTCATAACAAAATCTGTTACCATGCCATTGTTGACTAAAATGATTTTTGTATCCTGCCCGCCAATATCAATGACTGCAAAATCCTTTTCATCATAGAGCCAGGACGCTCCAACCGCATGACACGTAATTTCGGTCAATGTTTTATTGGCAAATGGAACTGACACCCTTCCATACCCGGTCGCAACCACGCGGGCATCCGAAAAAGCAATACCTTGCTCTTCCATGTTTTTTCGAATCATGGAAGCGGTATCAATGCTGCTCCACCCTGTCGGACAGACTTCTTTATATAAAATTTTCTTATTTTCATCCATCGCTACCGCTTTTGCGCAGGTGGATCCAATATCAATACCAATATAATTCATAGTTTTACTCATCTAACAATAACGGTCTCTCTTTGGATTAATCTGACATGGCAATGCCACAATATCATGATATTCGGCCTGCTTTTCTTCGATTACTTTTTTCGCTGCTTCAACATCCTCTTCTTTTAACAAGATGGACATACCACAGCCAAGTTCTCCCTGAATTGATCTTGGAGTTGCCGCGATTCTTCCGGAAATGTGCGCTTCACGAAGATACTTCTGAAGCGCCATTCCCTGTGTATAGGTTTCAAATAAAATATAATAATTAAGTTCCTGTTCTTTCATTTTATCTAATTATTATTCTAAAAATATTATCCAAGCATTTCAACAAATGCTTCAATACGTGTACGAAGCTGTTCAGCATCGGCATCTGTATAATCTGTTTCGATACCAAGAACTGGGATACCCTGTTCTTTTAATGCTTCTTCTACAGTATATCCTTCTACATCATAGAGACAGCAGAATTTAAGATTTACATCGATTACACCATCAACCTTATATTCTTTTGCAAGACGGATGATATCATCAATACGGCCTGTATTTGGTGTAAAGCATGCACAGTTAATGCCCATGTAACGTTCGGAAATTGCACGATACATATCATCTAAAGTTTCACCACTGTTATCTACAAGATTTTCGAAATATCTTGTACCTGTACAAGTTTCTTCACATACAACTGCTGCACCGCTTGTTTCGATGATGTGGTGAAGCTTCCAGTTAGGAATTGCCATAGGTGTACCAGTAATCATGATACGTTTTGTACCTTCTTCAAATACAGAAACACCGTCTTTGATTCTCTGTTCTAATTCGTCTGCAAGAGCATTTGCCATTGTTGCACAACGTTTTGGATCATCAAAGAATGCAATCTGAGTCATTAATAATACGTCTTTACCACTGATTGGAAGCTTATCTGCTTTTCTTGCATCATAAACACGAGCCATAGCTTTTCTCTTTTCATTTACAACATCGATGGCTTCCTTAAGCTTTTCAGGTGTGATTGTATTGCCTGTAAATTCTTCTACAATCGCTGCGAAATCTTTGATTTCTTCTGCCCATTTCACGATATCCTTTTCACGTTTCATCTGTGGAATATCCATGATGTGCATTGGAACGTCTTTACCTAAGATTTCCCATGCTTTTTTCTTGCCGTCACATGTTGTTTCACCAACATACATATCAGCAATTCTAAAGAAAGGACATGTTCTTCCAAGTCTTGCACCTACAGATGCCTTAATTAATGGACATGTGCTCTTAGGAAGTACTGCTTCTCCATCTGGTACCCAGAACTGAGAACCACCACAAAGACCAGTAACGATACCATCTGCTGCGATGACTACTTCATCAGGTACGTAAACACAGAAAGTACCAAATACCTTCTGTCCATTCTTCTGTGCTTCAAGTAATTCTGCTGGACGGATGCCATGAATATCAGCTACTACCATATCCCAGAAATCCATACCTGCCGGACGATTTTCCTGTGAAAGATAAGTATCTCCAAATGCTGTTGGAAGTACTGCACAAAGCTGATCGTGTGTTTCAAGATCCATACCAAGATTTTCCCACATTTCTCTGTAATTTGCCATGATTATTTCTCCTTTTTGACTTTACTTACATTTGCTAATCATTTATTCACTATAATTATAACTTTTTACTATTGTAGACACTAATACCATTTATTAATAAAAGTAATATATATATTTGATATTCTTATAAATCAGTGATATTCTAATTTAAGAGGAGTATAAATATCATATCGATATGGAGGTTTTTTATGGAATTCAAACAATTACAGTCCTTTGTAGAAATAGTAAAACAACACAGCTTTACCAAAGCTGCCAGCACATTATATTTATCTCAGCCTACCATCAGCTCACATATCAAACAGCTCGAAGAGGAACTAAAAACAAGGCTGATCATTCGAACAACGAAAAGCTTTGAGCTGACCTTAAAAGGAGAACAATTTTATCAATATGCCTTAAGTATCTTAGAATTACGTGATCGAATGATTGCTGATTGCTCTGTCCACAATCAGACGATCATCCAGGTTGGAGCATCCACAATTCCATCTGCCTATATACTTCCAGACATTCTTTCTGAATTTGGCAAGCTTCACCCAGATTACTATTTCATTATTCAGCAAAATGACAGTCAGGGAATCATTGATAAAGTTAGGGATGGTATTTTAGATATCGGTCTGATTGGAATGAATGTCGATGATGAAGCTTTATCCTGCATTCCTTTTTGTAAAGATCATCTCGTATTGATCACGCCTGTCAATGATTACTATCTGAATCTAAAAAATCAGGGAGATATTGATTTCAAAGAATTATTAAAAAATCCAATTATCCTTCGTGAAAAAGGAAGTGGAACAAAGAAGAATGTAGACTATTTTTTAGATCATCTTGGCATTAAAGAAGAACAGCTTTCAATTTCTGCGCGAGTAAATGATCAGGAAGCCAATAAAAACTTAGTTGCAAGTGGCCTTGGCATCTCAATCATTTCAG
>JAZUED010000297.1:0-2270 GCA_045640005.1 Candidatus Fimousia sp. | reverse complement strand
GCATTAGCAACACCCTTTGTATAGAGAATCTGCAATGTGGAAACCACACTTCCCTTCGCGATAAATCCGCTGATTAAAGATGTACAGATTTTCCAGTCCCCCAACCCAATCGGTTTAAAGATTGGTACAAGAGTGCTTGCGATACCTGCAAGAAGGCTTTCTTTTGAATCCACAACCAGATTTAAATGTCCATCAAAGCTCTGTAAGAACCAGATGACAATGGTTGCAAGTAAAATTACCGTAAATGCTTTTGTGACAAAGTCTTTTGCTTTTTCCCAAAGGAGCTGGAATACATTTCTTGCTCCCGGAAGTCGGTAATTTGGAAGTTCGAGTACAAATGGTACTGCTTCTCCCTTAAAAATTGTCTGTTTATAGATAAATGCTACAATAATACCCGTTACAATACTTAGCACGTACAGTCCACCCATCACAAGGCCTCCCTTTCCCGGGAAGAATGCATTTACAAAGAATGCATAGATTGGGAGCTTCGCTGTACAGCTCATAAATGGTGTTAATAAGATGGTCATCTTACGGTCTCGTTCAGATGGCAATGTTCTTGTCGACATAACCGCTGGTACCGTACAACCAAATCCAATTAAAAGTGGCACGATGCTTCGTCCGGACAAACCGATTTTTCGAAGTAATTTATCCATGACAAATGCTACTCTCGCCATATATCCACTGTCCTCTAAAATGGACAGGAAGAAAAAGAGTGTTACGATGATTGGAAGGAAACTTAACACACTTCCAACACCTGCAAATATTCCATCCAAGACTAAGCTTTGGACGACAGCATTTACATGGCCCGCGTTCATCATAGCTTCAACAATTGCTGTCAAATGATCAATGCCGGCTTCTAATAATCCCTGGAGCCATGCTCCGATTACGTTAAAGGTCAGATAAAAGACAAGCAGCATAATTCCGATGAATGTTGGAATGGCTGTATATTTACCCGTTAAGATTTCATCGATTTTCTGGCTTCTAAGTGCTTCTCTGCTCTGTTTTGGCTTGATTACGGTCTGATCACAAACCTTCTGAATGAAAGAAAATCGCATATCAGCCATCGCTGCACTGCGGTCTAGCTCTCTGCCCTTTTCCATTTGCTGAATAATATAATTTAATGTAATCTTTTCAGATTCATCTAGCCCTAATTTTTCTAATATAGTGTCATCACCTTCGATCAACTTACATGCCGCAAATCGAGGCGGAAGTCCTGTCTTTTCTGCTCGGTTTTGAATAAGATGAATAACGGCATGAACACAGCGATGAACTGCTCCACCATTCTCTTCCTGATCGCAAAAATCCTGTCTTCTAGGTTTTTCCTGGAAATGTGCGATATGAATCGCATGTCTTACCAGTTCATCTACCCCTTGATTTTTCGCAGCAGAGATTGGAACGACAGGAACACCTAACATCTCTTCCATTTCGTTGATATCGATGGACCCGCCATTTCCCAAAACTTCGTCCATCATATTCAGTGCGATTACCATCGGAACGTCCATCTCAAGAAGCTGCATGGTCAGATACATATTACGTTCAATATTCGTCGCATCAACGATGTTAATGATTGCTTTTGGTTTTTCATTCAGCACGAAATCTCTCGATACAAGTTCTTCTGCGGTATACGGAGACATGGAATATATACCTGGCAAGTCGGTGATATTGGTGTTTGGATATCCGCGAATTACGCCATCCTTTCGATCAACTGTAACGCCTGGGAAGTTTCCAACGTGCTGATTCGATCCCGTTAACTGATTAAATAATGTGGTTTTCCCACAGTTCTGATTTCCAACTAATGCATAGGTAAGAACCGTTCCTTCTGGAAGTGGCTCTTCTTCCTCTTTATCGTGATACTTTCCACCTTCCCCGTATCCAGGATGTGGAATGTGTTTATTTACTCGTTCTCGTTTTGGTTCTGGAGTTTCGTTAAGCTCTTTTACCTGTATCTTTTCTGCGTCTGCAAGTCTTAATGTCAGTTCATAGCCGTGAATACGAAGCTGCATCGGGTCCCCCATTGGAGCTAATTTTACAACTGTTGCCGTTGCCCCCGGAATCACACCCATATCAAGAAAGTGCTGACGTAACGAGCCTTCTCCTCCTACTTCTGTTATTATTGCGCTTTTGCCAATTGCGATGTCTTTTAATGTCATATTCTTGTTCTCGACCCGTTTGCGTTAAATCACCTGCACGTAAAGCAGCATCATTATACAAACGATACATACGTTGCGCTGCTGATTTTCCTAAATCGGTTAACACACCAGCTTTTTCAG
>JAZUED010000296.1:0-3760 GCA_045640005.1 Candidatus Fimousia sp. | reverse complement strand
TTCTTCTTCGTTCGTATTGATTAAAGATTACCGTATTTACGATTGAATTTTTCAATACGTCCACGAGCCTGGTTTGCTTTAACCTGTCCTGTATAGAAAGAATGGCATTTGGAGCAAATTTCTACGTGGATTTCTGGTTTTGTGGATCCTGTTACGAATGTGTTACCACAGTTGCATGTAACAGTTGCCTGATAATATTTTGGATGGATTCCTTCACGCATTTTTTTCACCTCTTAACTCATATTTCGTTGGATTTTGCCAACGTATTTGCGAAACGAAATTCAATTAATTCTCGTTTTGTCATAACAACTACTAAATTATAGCACGGTCATTTTCAGAATGCAAGCGGTTTTCGCTACTTTCTTACCAATGTTTTCTGCATAAATGCAACAAATTCTTTGTTATTTTTTGTCTGTTTAAAGAGCTTTAACATCTCTTCTAATGCTTCTTCTGGTTTGGCTCCGGAGAGTTCCTTGTGGAGTGCATACACGACTTCCTGTTCATCCGGAGTTAATAAAAGGTCATCTCTTCTGGTTCCTGATTTGGCGATATCAACTGCTGGGAAGATTCTCTTTTCGGAGAGTTTACGATTTAATACGAGTTCCATATTGCCGGTTCCTTTGAATTCTTCAAAGACAACATCATCCATGCGGCTTCCGGTTTCAACAAGTGCTGTTGCAAGCACGGTTAAGCTTCCGCCTTCTCGCATATTTCTTGCTGCGCCGAAGAACTGTTTTGGTTTATAAAGGGCCGCCGGGTCTAAACCACCGCTTAATGTTCGTCCAGAGGAAACGCAGGTTAAGTTGTATGCTCTTGCGAGTCTTGTGATACTATCTAACAAGATTACAACATCTTCTCCGTGTTCAACTAATCGTCTCGCACGTTCTAATACCATCTCGGATACGCGTTTGTGGTGTTCTGGTAATTCGTCAAATGTGGAGTAGATAACTTCTACATTAGGTCCTTCAATTGCTTCTTTGATATCGGTTACTTCTTCTGGTCGTTCATCAATTAATAATACAATCAGTTTGATATCAGCATAGTTTGTGCTGATGCTCTTTGCCATCTGTTTTAAAAGAGTTGTTTTTCCGGTCTTTGGTGGAGATACGATCATACCTCGCTGGCCTTTACCGATTGGGGATAACAGATCCACCATTCGCATTGGAATGGATGTCTGGCTTGTTTCAAGCTTTAATCGTTCATTTGGGAAGATTGGTGTAAGATCTGCAAAGTTCTTTCTCTTCTGTGCCTCATATGGATGATATCCATTCACCCCTTCGATATATAAAAGGGCCGAGAATTTCTCATTCTCTTTTTTCTTTCTCATCTTACCGGTTAAGATATCCCCGGTCTTTAAATTAAATCTACGAATCTGAGCTGGAGAAACATAGACATCATTTTCTCCCGGAAGATAGTTCTCACAGCGGATAAACCCAAAACCATCCGGCATAACCTCTAAAATACCATTCGCCTTTAGCCCACTGTCGAGTTCAGAAATTTTATCATTCTTTTCAGACTTATCCTCTGTTTTTTCTTTCACCTGTTCTGCAGTTTCTGCTTTTTCTGCTTCCATCTTGGTAAATAATGCAATCAATGCATCTTTTTTCAACGCAGAAACACCTTTAATCTGTTTTTCTTTTGCATAAGCACGAAGCTCTGCTACGGACATTTTCTTAAAATCCATACATACTCCTATTCAATTTCATATCATTCATTGTGGAAAAGTATCTCGAGTTGAGATTTAGATCATCAAAATTCAGATTATCAAAAATAGTATAAAACTCCGTCACACAATTCCTGTGCGACGGAGCATATAATTTCTAGTCTTCTTTTTCTGTAGCAGCGCCTGCTTCAGTTGTTGCGCTATCTTTTTCTTTATCTTTTTCTTCAGCTGCTTTTTTCGCTTCTTCAATCTTTGTTACACGGTCTTTTGCATCTTTTGCATGTTTACCGCCAGCGTTGATTACTTTGTTGTACTGTTTTACAGCTTTATCTGTATCGCCATTTGCCTGATAAGCCATACCTAAATAGTATTTGTATTCAGATTTGGAATCATCACAGATGATCGCTTTCTTATAGCATTCAATCGCACCTTTATATTCTTTCTGGTACCACTTATTAAGACCATTGTGATAGAACTGGTCTGCTGCTTTAGAGAAAGTCTTGGATTTGATTAAATCATATAAATCTTTGGATTCTTTATTGGATAATGTAGATTTATCAACACCAAGTAAAGCATCTGCTGCTAAAGTGTTATTGTTATTCATATATTCTTTTGCAGCAAGAGATAAGTTCTTGTTAGAGCCTTTATAAGTTTTTACTAATTTCTTAGCAGCTTTTGTTTCTTTCTGAGCATCTTTTAATTCAACTTTTAAGTTTTCGATCTCAGTATCTTTTGCTTTTAACTGATCTTCATAACTTTCTGCTTCATTCGCATACTGGTTTTTCACAGCACTTCTTGCAGTTGGAACAACTAAGATGAACATAGCGATGATACCGATTAAGAAACCAATACCAAGGTAGATAAAGCTCTTCTTATTGCTTGTTACTTCTTCATAATCGCTGCCATTTGCAACAACTTTTTTCGGAGCCTGTGCTGGTGTAGCAGTTTTTACAACCTGTGGCTGAGTTCCTTCTGCCTTTTCTTCCTTTTTCTTGCCAAGCTTCATAGATGGAAGCTTCTTAGCTGTTTTTTCTGGCTTTTCTCCTGCTTCTCCTGCTTTGGCATCTGTTGCTGCTTCTCCTTCAGCAGTTTCCGGAACAACAGTTAATGCATCCTTGATCTCAAGAACAGCTTTGTTTGTTGCATCATACTTTAATGCAGTTTCAACCGCTTCCATTGCCTGATCTGCTCTTCCTTCATGGAGACAGATTAATGCAGATAAAATCTGTGCATCCACATATTCAGGTACTAATCTTGTAACCTTTTTAATCTGGATAAATGCGAGGTCAAAGCTGTCTGTATTACAGTAATTTAACGCAAGACCATAACGCTTTTCAACCTGTGCAAATTTGTTCTTTAATAAGCCATCATTTTCACTTCCAGCTTCCTTAAAGATGATTTTTTTCACTGCTTCTTTATCAAATGAATTGTATTTTTTAATTTCCTGTTCGATATTAATCATGAAATGAGTCCTCCTTCTCTTTTAGATACCCCTTTATGATTCCGGCAAGATAAAGCGAACCAAGAAGGAAAAGATAGTCTTTTTTCTTCGCCTTCGCAAGCTCATATGCGGCTCTCGCATCTTCTTCAATTATAATCTCACATGGGGAATATCTTTCGAATTGTTCTTTTATCAAAAATGGATCCGCCTTGCGGCTTCCAGGTATTGTTGTTATTGTAATATGCCCGAATGTATGGGCTTTGCAAATTTGAGCAATCATATCCTTATAATCCTTATCCGCAACAACCGCAAAAAGCAAGTCTTTCTCACAGTCCGGATAAAACTGCTGCACCGTCTTGACCCAGCTTTCAATCGCATGTGGGTTATGTGCGCCATCTAATATGATATGTTCTTCAATCTCTTCCATACGAGCCGGCCATCTCATATCTCGGATTCCTTCCTTAATGATTTCATCGGAAAGTTCCGGCAAAACAGCCTTCACTGCATGGATTGCAACATCCGCGTTCTTTAACTGATAGGACGTTTTTGTTGCCAGTCTCAAATCTTCAAATTTATAATATACACTTTCAATCGAAAAAGCAATGACTTTTTTCGTAATTAATTCAATCTTAATATCTTCTTCAGAAAGTCCATAG
>JAZUED010000295.1:0-8644 GCA_045640005.1 Candidatus Fimousia sp. | reverse complement strand
TGCAGGTACGGAAATACCGAAAATGTAGTAAGGTCCGAAGAATACTACTAATAACTGAAGCATGAGTGGAGTACCACGCATGATGGAAATGTAAAGTTTTGCGATTGCCTGTAATACTGCAAATTTGGATTTACGGATTGTGCAGATTAAAAGACCAAGTGGCATGGAGCATGCTAATGTGCAAAGGAAGATGATTAAAGTAGCAATCATACCAGAAGATAACTGTTCCACAACGTGGATTAATGTTGCAACTAAATTAGAATCATCAGATTCTTCTGCATCCTGTAAATATGCAGAATCAGTACCTTTGTCACCAAGACAAACAGATTCATCAAGCCCCCAAGCTTTAGCAATCTTCATTAATGTGCCATCTTCGTTCATTTCATCAAGAGCTGTCTGAACCTGATCACGAAGTTTTGTGTTACCTAATTTAAAACCGATACCATACTGTTCGGAGGAAACACGTTCATCTAACATGGCAAATACATCGCCACGAGCTTCGATCTGATAAGCAGCTACGCCGTAGTCCATACAGATTGCATCAACAGAGCCTGCTTCTAAGTTAAGGAATGCACTGTTGTAATCGGAAACCTGCTGAAGATCAGCAAAGCTTTCCGCTAATTTGATATTTTCTTCTGTTGCGTCACCGCCGGTAAATGCTGCAAGAGCGGAGGAGTCAGCCTGTACAACGACTACCTTGCCTGCTAAATCTTCTAATTTTTCAATACCGGAACCATTCTTAATAATAACTACCTGAGAGTTGTCGATATATGCTTTAGACCAGGTATAACCACTTTCACGACCATTGATGGTAAAACCATTCCAGATACAGTCGATGGCACCTGTCTTTAATTCCATATCCTTAGAATCCCAGTCGATTGGCTGTTTCTGTAATGTCCAGCCATTTCTCTTACAAACTTCTTCTGCTAAGTCAAGGTCAAATCCTACGTACTCGCCGTTGTCATCCTTGTAGCCATAAGGAGGGAATTCAGCGTCGAAACCAACGATAAATGTTTCGCCCTCTTCTTTTACTACATTAGAGGAAGAGCTTTCGGTAGATTCCTTCTTGCCGCCACAGCCCATTAACATGCCTGCAACAAGAGAAATCATAGCGAGAAGAAGAAATAGTTTTTTCATGTGTTTCTTCATTTCTTTATCCTCTCTTTCTATAATATATTATGAAGTTAAAATAATGCAGTCTGCTAATGAATTAGCAGACTAAAGTGTTTTGAATAACAGTAATATTATATAATTTTAAACCTTTTATTGCAACAAGATTAGAGCAAACAAATGTATAAATATTGTGTTATAATACGGGTAAAGTCAAAGGAAAAGGAGAGACTCCATGACACAGAAAAAATTAAAGGAATTAACGGTTGAAGTCATTGACCGATTAGAAAAAGAATACCCACTTGCAGACTGTACACTCGACTATGATGATGCGTGGAAATTGCTAATCAGCGTGCGATTAGCTGCTCAGTGTACGGATGAGAGAGTGAATAAAATCGTACCTGGTTTGTATGAAAAATATCCAACCATAGATGCTCTTGCCGAGGCAGAAGTAGAAGATATTGAAGCCATCGTTCGACCATGTGGACTTGGAAAAAGCAAGGCACGTGATATCAGTAAATGTATGCGTATGCTAAGAGACGATTTTGGAAGCAAAGTACCGGATAAATTTGATGACCTTATGAAGCTTCCCGGAGTTGGAAGAAAGAGTGCTAATCTCATTATGGGAGATGTATTTGGCGAACCGGCGATTGTAACCGATACTCATTGCATCAGACTCACCAATCGAATTGGTCTGGTAGATGGCATCAAAGATCCGAAGAAGGTAGAGATGGCTTTATGGAAGATTGTACCACCGGAAAAAGGTTCCGACTTCTGCCACAGACTGGTATATCATGGCAGAGACATTTGCACGGCGAGAACAAAGCCACACTGCGACCGCTGTTGCTTAGAAGATATCTGTGCGAAGAACATTTAACTTTTCAATAGGCTAAACGTGTGCTATAATATTTACCGATTATATTTTAGAAGAACAATTTAGATTTATATAGACACTTTTGGAGGATGAAATGAGTAAAAAAATTATTTTAACAGGAGACCGTCCTACAGGTAAGCTTCATTTAGGACATTATGTTGGTTCCTTAAAACGTCGTGTAGAATTACAGAATTCCGGTGAATTTGATGATATTTTTATTATGATCGCAGATGCGCAGGCACTGACTGACAATGCAGATAACCCTGAAAAGGTTCGTGAAAACATCATCGAAGTAGCATTAGACTATTTATCCGTAGGTTTAGATCCAGCAAAATCCACATTATTTGTACAGTCCTACGTTCAGGAATTAACAGAATTAACATTCTATTATTCTAACTTAGTTACAGTAGCAAGACTTCAGAGAAACCCAACTGTAAAATCTGAAATTCAGATGAGAAACTTTGAAGCTTCTATTCCAGTAGGTTTCTTCACATACCCAATTTCTCAGGCTGCAGATATTACAGCATTTAAGGCAACAACTGTTCCTGTAGGAGAAGATCAGTTACCAATGCTTGAACAGACAAAAGAAATCGTTCGTTCTTTCAACCGTATCTACGGGGAAGCATTAGTAGAACCAGAAATCTTACTTCCGGATAATGCAGCATGCTTAAGACTTCCAGGTACTGATGGTAAGGCTAAGATGAGTAAATCTCTTGGAAACTGTATCTACTTATCTGATGATGCAAAAACATTAAAGAAAAAAGTAATGAGCATGTACACAGACCCAGATCATATTCGTATCGAAGATCCAGGTAAAGTAGAAGGTAACTGTGTATTCACATATTTAGATGCATTCTGCAAGGATGAATATTTCGAAGAATTCTGGCCTGAATACAACAACTTACAGGAAGTAAAAGACCATTACAAACGTGGTGGTTTAGGCGATGTAAAATGTAAAAAGTTCTTAATCAAGGTTCTTAATAAAGAACTTGCTCCAATCAGAGAAAGAAGAGCAAAATACGAACAGGATATTGCTTATGTATATCAGGTATTAGAAGAAGGCAGCAAGAGAGCAAGAGAAGTTGCTCAGGCTACTTTAGCTGATGTTAAGGCTCAGATGCAGATTAACTACTTTGAAGATAAAGAGTTAATTCAGAGACATATCGAAAGATATCAGAAGTAATATCATATATAAATTTATTATATTAATATGAGATGACGCAATCCCGGATGGCTAAGGCTATCCGGGATTTTTTGACATTATGGAACAATTGTCTGAGTTGTCTGATTTTATTGAAGTAGAGCGACAAATAACTTATAATATTATTATACGTATGTAACAATGTAGGATAGATTTGAAACGAACGGGTGAAAGCAGATGAGAATTGATCGAAATGACTGGGAGATGTTTCAGAGAGGGGAACATTTTCAAATATATACAAAATTGGGGACTCATCCGTACACAAGAAAAGGGCATGTTGGTACACAGTTTGATGTGTGGGCTCCGGAAGCAACGTCAGTCAGCGTAATTGGGGAATTTAACGGCTGGAATCCGGAAGCGAATGTGATGGAGAAGGTGGAAGGAACCGGTTTCTGGGAACTTCGTATTCCACATGCCAAAGAAGGACAGATGTTCAAATATGAGATTACGACAAAGGATGGGCGCCAGGAATATAAGGCGGATCCGTTCTGTTTTTCCATGGAACGAAGACCGGGAACAGCATCTGTCATTGATTATATCAGACCATATCGATGGAGCGATGATGAATGGATTAAGAACCGATGCGAAGGCGATATTAAGAGAAAGCCGATGTTCGTCTATGAGGTTCATTTGGGATCCTGGATTCGCCATAAAGGAAATCGTGAGCGTAATCCGGAAGGCTTCTTTAATTATCGTGATTTGGTCAAGAAATTAGCGGATTATGTCATTGAGATGGGTTATACCCACGTAGAATTAATCGGAATCGCAGAGTATCAGAATGATTTTTCATGGGGCTACCAGGTGACAAATCCATTTGCCGTGAATTCTCGTTATGGAAAGCCTAGAGATTTGATGTATCTCGTGAATTATCTCCATAAGAGAAATGTCGGTGTCATCATGGACTGGGTACCGGCGCATTATTCGAAAGACCGACATGGGTTAAAGCATTTTGATGGCAGTTGCCTCTTTGAACCGGCGGACCGTGAAGATCATCCAATCTGGGGTACCAAGGTTTATGATTTTAGCAAAGGAGAAGTGCAGAGTTATCTCATTTCTAATGCGATTTACTGGCTGAAGGAATTTCATATGGATGGAATTCGTGTGGATGCGGTTGATTCTATGATCCATCTTGATTTTGGACGCCAGCCAATGAAGAATCAGGATAATCATAACTATGATGCAATCGACATGTTAAAGAGGATGAATCAGGCAGTCCGTGATTTAAATGCAGGTGCATTTACCGTGGCAGAAGAATCGACTGCTCATGAAGGCATGACGGATCCAGAAGGAATGGGCTTTACATTCAAATGGAACATGGGCTGGGAGCATGATTTCCTCGAATATTTGTCTAAGAGTCCGGAATATCGAAAAGAAAAAAGACATCATAATAAAGTAAATTATAGTATGGTATATGCCTTTGATGAGGTGCATATGCTTGTATTTTCCCATGATAATTTTGGCCATGCGAATCCAAGTTTATATGGTCGAATGAAGGGAAAACCGGAAGAACGTATGAGCCAGCTTCGAGGCATCTATATGTATATGATGTGCCATCCGGGCAAGAAGCTTTTGTTTATGGGACAGGATTTTGGACAGGAACAGAACTGGTCTGTGAGTCGTCCGCTTGACTGGCCAAGCCTTCGAAAGAATATTCATAAATACATGAAGGCATATATGAAAGAGCTGATTCATTTTTACTTAGAACACCGTGCTTTGTTTGACAACGATCTTGACTGGACCGGTTTTGACTGGGTAAATGCGGATGATTCCGAGCATGCAGTCTTTTCTTTTGAACGTCATTCGTTTGATGGCAGCGAGAATTTCTTATGTGTATTTAACTTTGCAAATGAGGAGCATAAGGATTACCGTGTTGGTGTCCGTGAGGGTAAAAAGTACACTATGCTTTTTAACAGTCAGAAGATTGTAGACGGCGAAACGGTATCGATCGTAGAGGAAATTGAAGCTGACGGAAGAAAGCTTTCAATCAGTTCACCGCTCATGCCATATGAAGCTGTGATTTATAAATATGAATAGTAAGATCTAGAGCAATAAAAAAGCTGCAATGCGTAAGTGCGTTGCAGCTTAAATTTTTTGTTATGAAAATAAACGAACTTGGTCAAATAATTCATTTATGGTCTTTTTGCAAATTCCCCGCTTACATCGAAGCCGTGATTCATAGGGCCGCTTCCTTTACCAAGGTCTAACATAGCAGCAAGTGCAGAAGAGATATAATTCTTTGCACGTTCTACGGATGTATCAAGGTCAAAGCCTTTTGCTAAATTAGATGCGATTGCAGAGGATAATGTACAGCCAGTTCCATGAGTGTTTGGATTGTCGATTCGTTTGCCATTGAACCATTTGTAATCGCCATCGCGGTAAAGAAGATCATTTGCATCGTTTAACTGGTGACCGCCTTTGCAAAGTACGGCACAATGATATGTATCGGAAATCTTCTTTGCAGCAGCAATCATATCGTCTGCGGATTTTACTTCCATATCAGCTAAAACTTCTGCTTCTGGGATATTTGGTGTAAGTACGGTTGCCATTGGAAGAAGGTATTCCTTTAGTGTGGAAATGGCATCGTCGCTGATTAACTTAGAACCACTTGTTGCAACCATAACCGGGTCAACAACGATGTTCTTTGCTTCGTATTCTTTTAATTTTGATGCGATCATCTTGATGAGGTCGCTTGAGGAAACCATACCGATTTTTACTGCGTCTGGGTAAATGTCAGTGAAAATGGCATCGATCTGCTGTTCTAAAAATTCAGGAGTTACCTCCATAATACCTGTTACGCCTGTTGTATTCTGTGCAGTTAAGGCAGTGATTGCACTCATGGCATAAACACCATTGGTGATCATTGTTTTCATATCTGCCTGGATACCAGCGCCTCCGCTAGAATCACTTCCAGCGATTGTTAATGCTGTGTTCATAATATCATTCCTTTCCTATCCTATATTTATGAGCATTACTTTTGTATAGCGAATCACGAAGTGGTGCCCCCAACGTGCCGCTTGTGTACTTTCCTGTTTCGGAACTCTGTATTTAAGTATACTACAGTCTGGTTTTTTTGACAAATGAGCGTATTTTTATTATAATTATCCTATTATAGTGCGCTTTTGCGCAAATGAAAGTGTATTTACGATTCTTATTGGAGGAAAAAGCTATGATTAAGAGCGTTCAGTATGTTTTGGATGAGAACTTCAGTAACTTGTACCGAATTTACTCCATCGCAAAATATGATTTGCTCAGTGAGATGAGAGAGTCCAATCTCGGTGCATTTTGGAATTTTGCTCATCCGTTGATTCAGATTTTAACGTATTGGTTCGTATTCGGTCTTCTCTTTAACCGTAAAGGGGTAGATGGATATGGATATATTGAATGGATGATTGCAGGTATGTGTGTATGGTTTTACATCAACCCATGTATCACAAAGGGATGTAATGCGGTTTATACAAGAAAGAATGTCGTAACGAAGATGAAATTCCCGGTAAGTATCCTGCCAGCTACGGTATGTTTACAGGAATTATTCAATCATCTCTGTATTCTTTTAATTGTATTCTTTGTTGAAATCGCAAAGGGTGCAAGACCATGTATTTACTGGCTTGAACTTCTGTGGTATCTGCCACTTGGTTTCTTATTTGCAACTTCTCTTAGTATGCTGACATCGGTACTTAATATGTTGGCGCGAGATGTTCGTAAGATGATTCTTGCCTGCATGAGACTGCTTTTATACATGACACCAATTCTGTGGTCCATTGACCGAGTTGCAGAATGGCCTATTGTTACTATTATTATGAAGGCAAATCCTATTTTCTATATTGTAAGTGGATACCGTGATGCGTTCCTTTATCATCGTGGTTTATGGGCTTACAGACACCAGTTTATTGCATATATCGTGATCACACTTGTATTGTTCGTATCAGGAAGCTGCCTGATGAACCGATTCAAGAAGATGATTATTGATCTGATTTAGGAGGTATGGCTATGGCAGAAGATTACGCTATTAAGTTTGACCATGTATCCAAAATCTATACATTAAAAGCGAAAAAAGGTAAGAAAAAGACAAAACAGCGTTTCTATGCGCTTCATGATGTAAGTTTTGAAATTCCAAAGGGTGAAGTTGTTGGGATTTTAGGAACCAATGGTTCCGGTAAATCTACAATGTCTACCGTTCTTGCCGGTATTTCTGAGGCAAATGAAGGGCATATGTATGTTAATGGTGAGCAGGCGCTTATTGCGATCAACACAGGTCTTGATATGCAGCTTACCGGTCTTGAAAATATTGAGCTTAAGGGTGCACTCTTAGGGCTTCGCAAACATGAAATTGAAAAGATTACAGAAGGTGTAATTGAATTTGCTGAAATCGGTGATTTCTTATACCAGCCAGTTAAGAAGTATTCTTCTGGTATGAAATCCCGTCTTGGTTTCTCTATCAACTTATGCTTAGATCCAGATATCTTAATCGTCGATGAAGCTTTATCCGTTGGGGACAGAGCATTTGCTAAAAAATGTATGAAGCGAATGACTGACTTAAAGGAACAAGGCAAGACCATCGTATTCATCTCTCACTCATTAAATCAGGTGAGAAACTTCTGTGATACCGCAATCTGGTTAGAAGGCGGAGAACTCCAGATGTACGGTCCGATCGAGACGGTTGCAGACTGTTATTCCACTTATGTAGAAGGACTTAACAACCTTTCTAAGAAGAGAAAGAAGATTCTTCAGGATCGTAAGTTTGAAAGAAGAACGTTAAAAGAAGATAATCGCTCTTTATTTGAACGACTTTTTAATTAAAATATAAGCTATTGTAGAATGATTTTTCTCATTCTGCAATAGCTTTTTTAAATATAAGAGGAAATTGCATAGCAATTTCCTCTTATATTTAAAACCCTCCGGGGGATGCGCACTTCGCGGAAAGGTAGTTAATGCTTCGCATTCCGCTCAGGCGCAAAGTGTGCGAAGCACACTTTTTTTGTATATTTTTTATAAAAAATACCTAAAAAAAGTAATAAAAAAATGTAGTTTATTGTAGAAAATTATGATAGAATAAAACTACAAGTTAAGTATCGTAAGAAGAAATAAATAAGACTGGAGGATGGAATTATGACAGTTAAAAAAGCGCATGAGAACAAAGACGGCGTATTCATTGAATTTTATACTAATGAAGAACTTGCATGTGGCGAATTACTTACAGTAGACGGCAAGAACTACAATTCTGGTGATCATGTCTTTGAAATCTGTGAGATTAGAGCAGACCTTGAAAAATGTAAGGTAACTGCACAGTATCTTAAAAAGGTTGATGCACCTGCAGCAGGTAAAGCAGCAATCATCAGCGGAACAACTAAGCTTCGCAACCTCACTGGATGCTATCTGTACAAATATCAGCAATAGCTTTGCAGTGATTATTGATCAGTAATTTTTTTGAACGGACTTACATTAAGGAACTATCGAAAAGG
>JAZUED010000294.1:0-9442 GCA_045640005.1 Candidatus Fimousia sp. | reverse complement strand
ATCGTGGAATACAGGAATATCTAATTCTTCTTTTAAACGATTTTCGATTTCGATACAGCGAGGTGCGGAAATATCTTCTAAGTTGATTCCACCAAATGCTGGTGCGATATTTTTGATTGTCTTAATGATTTCTTCTGTATCCTGTGTATCTAAACAAATTGGGAACGCATTCACTCCACCAAATTCTTTAAATAATACACACTTACCTTCCATTACAGGCATAGCAGCTTTTGCGCCGATATTACCAAGACCAAGAACAGCACTACCATCAGAGATAACAGCAACTGTGTTGGATTTGATTGTGTATGTGTAAGCAGCTTCTGGGTCTTTTGCGATTACCTTACAAGGTTCGGCAACACCAGGAGTATATGCAAGAGCAAGATCTTCTTTGGATTTTACTTCGCATTTTGATGTAGTTGTGATCTTTCCATTCCATTCTTCATGAAGCTTTAACGCTTTTTCATTTAAATTCATGTCAGTCTCCTATTTCATTTTTATTTCTACAATGATTTTTCTATACTAACTCAAAAAAGTTATGCAAAATTATCATAGCATTTTGCAAAAAATCTTGCAATCCTTTACAATAGAAGATAAGAAGATTCGTGGAGGAGAAGAAATGACATTACAAGACAGCAAAGGAATTTTATTATTTGATTATGATGGTACCTTAGTCGATGGAAGTATCGGTATTCACGATATGAGCGAACGTACCTTAAAAGCGTTAAATGATGCAAGAGACAATGGATATATCGTTATGTTAGCCAGTGGAAGAAGTATTGCGATGGTTCTTCCGGTAAAAGATAATTTTAATGGATTCATTACAAGCAATGGCTCCCATGCAGAGATTTTAGGAGAAAGCTATCACGATATGTATATCCCTGTGGATGTATTAAAAGATATCCGTATCTTTATGAGTGGCAAGGAAGACCGCATTACCGGAAACTTTGAAACACAGGAAGGTGCAAAAGCACTTGCTTATGGTACTCCACTTTATAAACATAACATTGCCTATTTTAATTTAGATGAAAGTCAGTATTCCCCATTTGAAGGAGATTACAGCACAGGATTTCATAAGATGACAATTGCCTATACCGATCCGAGTGCAATTAAAGAGATGATCGAGACATTTGCCGGACGAATCGAAATTATCGATCATCCACTTGAAAACTACGCAGAAGTGATGCCGTTTGGATGTACAAAAGGAATGGCATTAGAAGCAATTCTTGAAAAGACTGGATATGACCGCGATAAGGTATACGCATTCGGCGATTCTGAAAATGATGTGACCATGCTTAAGGCAGCAGGTCACGCAACCATTATGGCAAAACACAGCCCTGGAATGGAAGAAATCGCAGAATTCGTGACTAAGCTTGTGGAAGAAGAAGGAATTGAATATGCGTTAAAGCATTACGGAATTATCTAGCAAGCGTGAAGACACATAAGTAAATAATTAAGATCAACAAAGGCAGCACCAGGTGTGCTGCCTTTGTTACGTTCATGAATCAAATGTTTCCAAAATGGATGTTTGTGCGGGAAATTAAATATATTTTTTCGCAAGTTCTACAACGTCATCCTTGTGATCTATAAACCATGTTTCAAAATCCATGCCGGATTCCTGAACCATAAGTCCAAGGGAAACGATAAATTCTGGAATGTCTTTTTCTAACATAATACCAATCTGTTCGCCCATCACTTCTTTGCCCTGAGTGTCGCATCCGCCAAGGTGGAAGTTGAATGCAGGCTGAGGCTTTTTGTCGATGAGTTTTGTTGCACCATTAAAGCCCATGATGCCAGTCTGGTGTGTTCCGCAGGAAGAAGTACATCCGGAGATGTGAATCTGTGGGAGTGAGCCGTCCTTGATACCTGCTTCTCTTGTTGCATCGATTAAGGTTGCAAGTAAGCCCTGGGAGTCGCGAAGCCCAACCTGACAAATGGAGGATCCAACGCAGGAAACAGAGGTTTCAAATAATGTTTTTGCTCCGTCATCGGTTACTGAAAGTACTTTTTCAGCTTCAGAAGCGGTTAAGTTGATGATGTATACGGATTCGTCTGGAGAGATACGAAGCTCTACGTCATCCATATCTTTGATTACTTCATAAATTTCACCAAATTTTTCCGGTGCAGGATTGCCGCCAAGTGGATGATATTTGACTGCGTATAAGCCAGGCTGCTTCTGAGCGATTACGCGTATGTCACTGATTTCGCCATTCCCTGTTTTTGTGATTGTGGCAGGAGCAACGTTGATTGTTAAGTCATCGCCACCAAGTACTTCGGCGAGCTTTTCTTTAAATGCAGCTACATATCCTTCTTCCCCTAAGGTTTCCTGAATGTAGCGAGATCTTGCTTTTCCACGGTTTTCATAATTGCCATAAGCGATAAATGTTTCTCTCATGGCGTCAATGTAATAAAGAATATTAGCTGGATCAACAGCTTCCCCTACTAAAAGACCAAAACGAGGATTATTGCCAAGTCCCCCAGCACTATATACGTCAAATAAACCGTCCTCGCGAGCCACAAAACCTAAATCACGGAACGTTGCGTGAGGAACATTTGCTGAGCCTGTGGAGAAACAAACCTTTAATTTACGAGGCATCATGGTTGCATTGATCTTAGTTAAAAGATGTGCTGCAGCAGCTTCCACGTAAGGAACCACGTCAAAGTTTTCATCTGGATCAACACCAGATAATGGAGACATCATGATGTTACGTGGGAAATCTCCACCGCCACCATAAGTGATGATGTTGTGATCGATACCACCTTCCATAATATCAAAAATAGCGTCTGGCTTTAAATTGTGAAGCTGAACAGTTTCACAGGTTGTAAAGTGTGCACGGTCGACGTTATGCTTTTTGATGCTGTCTGCGATGTATTTTAAACGGTCTTTTGTCAGACGACCGCCGGCCATGCGAAGACGAAGCATGCTTGCTTTGCCACCTTTTTGCGCATAGCTTCCAAATTTTCCGGAGTAGCCTTTGTAAGCAGGCATCTTCATATCACCAGAATAAAAATCTAAGGTTTTCTGTCTGAATTCTGGTAATTCAGATCTGAAGTTTTCGATATATCCCATAAATAAACCCTCCAATATGTAATATTTCCTAGTATGTTAATAGTATTAATTTAAATTCTATATTAATTGCTTTTATCATACCATATTTTTGATGATACTGTAAATTCATAGAAAGATTGTTCAAGGTAAAATTAATGTGCTATAATGTGACACAGGAAGAGTATTTTGTGACGCTAAGTGTGTGAAATACTGCGTGCGCGACTGTGTTCTGTCGGATTGTTTCACACACTTAGCGTCACCAATTCACAAATAATAAAAAAGAAGGAAGTAATAATAATGTCAAAAGTACATATGGAAAAGGTTCGATGCATATCCTGTGGAGAAGAATCCGGATTTAAGTTTTATGATATGATCGACCCAATGTTTAGCCAGGAAACAAAAAATAAAGTATTATCCGGTGAAATATTTACTTTCACCTGCCCACACTGTGGTGCAAAAAGAAGAGTCACTTACGATACTATTTATCAGGAAATCGGAAAAGGATGGTATTTTCATCTGGTAACAAGCGAAGATGCTTACGTTCAGGCGATTAATGTTTATGCTGACCGTGATGCACACAGTGGTACTGTGCTTGCAAGTGAGATTGTTCGTATTGTTCTTTCTCAGAATCAGCTTTCTGAGACCATTCGCATTTTCGATGAAGGATTAGACGACCGTGTGATAGAAATCATTAAAGCTTACTATCTGTCTGAGCTTCAGAAGCAGATGCCACAGCTTCAGATTGCGGAAAGCTTATTCTATGTGAATGAGCAGGGACAGTATGAAATTGCTTATCTTTGCACTGATGGCAACCACGTAACCGTAAATTTCAGCAGAGAGATGTATGATGGCATTTATAAGGATATTGGTGTGAAGCTTCCACCAATCAATCAGGAAATTGAAGTAGATATGGAAATTGCCATGGAATATCTGGAAAGATTGTAATTATGTTTAGTCAGTTTTTAATAGATTATATATATGAAGATTTTATTCTTTTACTTATGATTATTGGACTATGGATTATCCTGATTCCAGAATCACCGGCAATCAAAAGAGACCGAGACTTTTTAAGAAATATGAGCTTACTAGTGCTTGCAATGTCTATATTCTCCTACATAGAGATTGTTCTCGGAAAGCTGAGCTATCCAACAACAGCGCATATTGCTGTATCATGGATTTGTTATTGCTTTAAACCGTGTTTGATTCTGGCTCCATTAAATCTTGAGTACAGAGAAACATTAAAATACAAATTGATGTGGCTTTTGCCACTCTTAAACTGCCTTATCTATGCGACCGCATTTTTTTCGCCAATTGCATTTACCTATGATGTAAATAATAATTTTATACGAGGCCCACTTGGATTTTCTGTTCAGATTATTTCGCTGATCTGTATGGTTTTATTTGTATATTATTCTTGGGGAACCTTTGGGGATAGTAAAGAAGAGTCCCATTATATCCTTGTGTTTATTGGGGCAGCATGTATGACTGCCATGGTAGTAGAAACTGTGTTATCAAGATATTGTATCAGTGAGACCGCCATTATCTGTTGTTATGCGTACTATTTATATTTACACATGCATTATGCGAATGAAGCATTCAAAAAACAAAATGAGATGCTTAGAAATCAGAGAGATGCTTTGATGATTTCTCAGATTCAGCCTCATTTTATGTATAATACGTTAAATATTATTTATTATCTTTGCAGAGTTAATCCGAAGCTGGCCGGCGAAACGGTAGTAAAGTTTTCGGATTATCTGAGAAATAATCTGGATATGAGTACAAAACCTGACAAATTGATACCATTTACCCAGGAATTAAAACATACTCAAACATATGCAGATATTGAGATGCTTCGTTTTGATAATATATCTGTGGAATATAATATAGAGGAAGAGGACTTTAAAATTCCTGCACTCTCTATTCAGCCGATGGTGGAAAATGCCATTAAACACGGTGTCAGAGGTAAGGAGCATGGTGTTGTCATTGTGTCTACATTCAGATCCTGGAACGATTATGTAATCACAATCAAAGATAACGGGATTGGGTATGTGAAAAATGAAGTAAGGATGGATAATCGTGAACATATCGGTATTAAAAATGTAAAAGAGCGTATTGAAAAAATATGTGGTGGGACGTTTAATATCGAAATGGTACGTGATGTTGGGACAACTGTGACAATTACTATACCCAAAAATGTGACAGTAATGTAACAAAAGGGGTGCATTTTGCTTTTTCTTCTGTTATAATAGTATAGCAATAACTATGAACTATAGTTTATTATGAGGATAAAGTAATGAATGTTTTAGCAGTAGAAGATGAAAAGTTTGCTCTAGAACTTTTGGTGAGTTCTATTATGGAGTATGACAGCAATATATCCATTCATATGTTTCGTAATCCAGTGAAGGCTCTGGAGTTTGCGAAAACTCAAAATATTGATGCAGCATTTCTTGATTTACAGATGTTTGAGATGAATGGACTTGAGCTGGCTGAAGAATTAATAAAGATTCAACCAAGGATCAATATCATATTTACGACAGGATACGAACAATATGCGATACCAGCATTTAAACTTCGCGTTAGTGGATATATCTTAAAGCCGGTTACACATGAAAAAGTCAAGCATGAGCTGGCAAACTTAAGATATGTGAATCATACAGAAGAGGAAATGAAAAAGGAAGAAAGAATAGCCATTCGCTGCTTTGGTAATTTCGAAATATTTGTAAATGGAGAGGTTATAAATTTCAAGTATTCCAAGACGAAAGAGATGTTAGCTTATCTTGTCGACAGAAAAGGTGCGAGTTGTTCTAACAGTGAGATTTCAACGATTTTATGGGAGAGTGGGAAACATGATTCCTATCTTCGAAATATTCGTAAAGATCTGATTGATACTTTACATGAGTTTGACTGTGACGGTATGGTGCAGACGAACCGAGGAAAGATTAATATCTGCATGGGCACATTTGACTGTGATTATTATAATTGGCTTGAAGATAACAAGTCGGTATTATATCAGGGTGAATATATGGCACAATACAGCTGGGCAGAACTTACGAATGCCTGGTTATTGCAACAGACTCAATAACTAAAAACAATATAATTGATGCTAAAAGACGAAAAATATTTTTTTCGTCTTTTTTTTATTCGATTTTATGAATATAGAAGCTTTGTTTCCATTTCATAAATATTAATAAACTTTTAAAAGATTAGGAGAATAGGTTTTGTGACGGTAGTGAAAATTCTATGTGACAGATAGAATCGTATACTATGTTTAATATTGTACGATAATATGCGCTTAATTTGAGCTATAGATATATTTTACAGATAGATATAGGAGATTTGAGATGACAGAGAATGAATTAAAGAAGTTGAAACGAGTGGAATTACTCGAAATTATGCTTGAACAGGGAAAAGAGATTGATCGATTAAAACAGGTGGTTGCTGAACAGCAGGCACAATTAGAAGACCGTGCAATCAAAATAGAGAAAGCAGGAACGATTGCAGAAGCTTCTTTTGCTTTAAACGGTATTTTAGAAGCAGCAGAAAAAACTGCAAGTCAGTATCTTGAAAATATCAAAACATTAAACGATCGACAGGAAAGCATTTGCAATGCCAGAATTAACGAAACAGAAATCAAGTGTTCTGCATTAGAAATGAGTACTAGAGAACGTGTTGATTATATGAAAGAAGAAGCACAGCGTTATTGCAGTGATCTCAGATTAAAAACTGAAAGAGAATGTAAGGAAATGCGTGCAGAAACAGATGCTCAGATTGCAAAAACAGATGAAATTATTGCAGTTCGTGAAGCAGAGTGCAAAACAAAATGCGATGCCATGAAATTAAGAACAGATGCAGAGTGTGAGAAATTGAGAAAAGATGCAGATGACTATTATGCCGATAAGATTATGCGTGCAGAAGCTGATGTTGAAAAACGATGGGAAGCATTAAGTAAGAGATTAGAAGAATTCTACAATGCACACCAGGGATTAAGAGAATTATTAAAGTCTGACGGACAGGTTAGCAGATTGGGATAAGATGAATAACGAAGAAAAAAAGGTAAATCTTCACTCAGTTCAGGAATTAGAGCAGGAATTGTCCAGAGTGAAATATCAGGAAAACTACCTGGCGGTACTTAGAAGTACCATATTTTCTCTGATTACAGTTGCGGCAGTCGCAGTTTTGATTGCGGTATTACTGCTCCCGGTATTACAGATTTATGGATCTTCCATGACTCCAACATTGGATGAAGGGAATATCGTTTTGTCTGTAAAGGGTAATAATTTCAAAACGGGTGATATGATAGCTTTCTACTATAACAATAAAATACTAATAAAGCGAGTAATCGCACAACCAGGTCAATGGGTTGACATGGATGAGAATGGTTCCGTTTATGTGGATGGGAAAAGACTCAATGAACCGTATGTGACTGAAAAAGCCATGGGGGAATGTGATATCAAGTTGCCATACCAGGTACCAGAATCGAAGATTTTCGTTATGGGCGATCATCGAAGTGTGTCGATTGATTCGAGAACTCAGGCGGTAGGCTGCATATCTGAGGAGCAGATTGTTGGAAAGATAGTTTTTCGAGTATGGCCGCTCAAAGATATCGGTAGAATCAGGTAAGTGAGGTAAAATAAATGGATTATAAATTTATAGAAAGGGTAGAAAAAATCCTACAAAAGTATAGGAAATGGAACAGACGCAAGAAAATACTAAGTGCTCTTGCCTGTCTGATTGTTTTTTGTACTACATATGCGTTGATTTTGCCTGCAATTACATTGGAAAAGACAGCACATTGTGGATTTGAAGAGCATGCAGAACATACCCAGGAAGAAGGCTGCTACGAAGAAATTAAAACATTAGTGTGCACGCTTGAAGAAGATGAAGAGCATGTTCATGATGATGCATGCTATACGATTGAAAATAAACTAATTTGTGATGAACCACTTCATTCACACAGTGAATCTTGCTATAAAACAGAAAAACAGCTTGATAAAGACAGTGAATTAGATGCCAATGGTTCTAATCCAAACGTGGATATTGAAACGGAAAAAGACTGGGAAAATTCATTGGGAAAACTGAAACTGACTGGTGACTGGGCAAAAGATTTGGTGAGCGTGGCACAGACTCAGATTGGTTATCATGAAAGCAGCAGAAATTTTTCTATTGATGCCGAAGGAAGAAAAAGTGGATATACCCGTTATGGACAGTGGTACGGTGAGTATTATGGCGAATGGTCTGGAAAATTTGTAGCGTTCTGTCTGAATTATGCAGATATCAGTCATAGAGTGATGCCTCAGTTAGACAATCCTCAGAAAATGATTGATGAAATCCGTGAGGATAAAAATCTAAACTATTATTCAATGGAAGATGATTATACACCAAATGCTGGTGACATTATTTTCTTTCATAAATATGACACAGTTGTAGATAAAGAAAAAGTTGCTGATCACATGGGTATTATCAGTGAAATGGTGACCGATAGCGATGGCAAAATCAAAGAAATTAAAGTCATTGAAGGTAATGCTTATAAAGATGATGAAAAAATTCCGAGTGTTACAGAAGTTATATATAAAACCGATGACAAAACAATCATGGGATATGCAGAATTGCCTGTAAATCCTAAAATGAAAGATAAAGAAAAAGACAAAGATAAAAACGAGGATAAAGAAGCTGTTAAGGAAGAGGAAGCAGCCCAATCCACAGAAACAGCAGATGAGGTAACGGAAGAAATAGAAGAAACAACCGAAGAAGCTGAAGAAGCAACAAAAGAAGAAAGCGTAGAGGAAAAAGAAGAATCTACGCCAGAAACTTTTGTTAAGCAATATGGATGTGGTGAATATAACATTGAACTTTCTTACACAGAAAAAGCAAATATTCCGGAAGTAGCAGTATTACTTGCAAAGGAATACGAGAAAGATTCTGAGACTTATCAGCTAAGATATGCAGCAGCAGCGAAGTTATATAAGTGGGATAAAGAGAAAGATTATTCAGAAATTTTCAGAGTCTTTGATATCACTCTCTTTGTGGGTGAGGAAGTAATTGAACCAAAAGATAAAGTAGAAGTCAAAATCACTTATAAGAATGCAGAAGAAGTGAGTGAAAAGAATCTTCAGGTAACCCATTTTGGGGAAGAAATCGAAATATTAGAAGCTGAAGCTGATTACAATAACAAAGAAAAAGAACAGGTTATTGGTTTTGAAACAGATAGTTTTTCTGATTACAGTATTATGCTTGGAGAACCAGTGGCATTAGCATTAGATGAAAATGAAGGAATCAGTCTGGCGGCAGCAGGAGATAGTGCTTCAAACCTGATTGCATACTTCAGTTTTACCAACGGAAGTCTCAATGATAACTCAAACAACGGTGCAATAATGACCATTTACAATAATGCTAGTC
>JAZUED010000293.1:0-8167 GCA_045640005.1 Candidatus Fimousia sp. | reverse complement strand
AATTAATATATGTTACATATCCCTTTTTCTAGCTATACGTGAAGTGCTTTCTTTATCTCCCTTATCAAAACTTACACATTATACACGCATTGCGTAGTATTATGATACAACAACGCATTATAAATGTCAATAGTTACCATTATATGTGGGTGATTAGTATATACTTGAATACTATCAACACTTGTCCATCTTATTAAGGACGCTTATACTTAATATTTTTTATTTGCGTCCTCGTCTGCCTACCTTTTAGGGACGCGTATATTTTATCATTTGTATTTGCGTACTCACCTGTCTGCCATTTAGGGACGCGTATACTTTTTTATAAGATAACGCGTACTTGCTTTCATGCAAAAATGGACGCCTTTGGCGACTTAACGCCAATACGCGTACTTGAAAAACAAGTTGAAAACTAGATTTTATGGACGCGGATAAGTATTTACAGATAAATGCGTACTAAATTGCTACAGACTTAGGGACGTATATAATATTTCTACACTAAATGCGTACTAAATCGCGACTAACCTAAGGACGCATATTTAGACTAAATCCAATCTGCGTCCTTGCAAGTCGATTTTTATGGACGCAAATATAAATTTCCCTAATTGCGCGTACAAAATTTACAATAATCAGCTCAAAAAAATTTATTAAGCACAATTCACGAACAATATATAAAAATGTACATCAAAAAAAGACACCACAATGTGATGCCTTTTATCATTCATATTATATTTCTTTTCCAATTCGCGGTTTTAATCCTTATCCAATCCTGGATTCTAATGACTGAACAACCGGCCATAAATCCGGATTCAGTACAAATACTTCGGTAAATGCATTTACCACGATCGCTGTAACTTCTAATTCTTCTTTGTTCGCCATTTCGATGACTTCAAAGATATTTTTCACAACTGTTGGCATGCCCTCTGCCTGATTCCCCAATGCAGCTTCGTTTGAAAAGATTGGGAAGAAATATTTGTCCTGATTTAATAAAAGCTGTGGGTTTACGCTGCCATCATCAGCCACATCCTTGCAAGGCACGATCACATCTGCGTCGCGAAGGACCTGTAAAACTTCCACTAAACTTTCTTCATTGTGACGCTGGTTAAATACCATAATTGCCTGATCCAGTAATTTCCCGTCAGCTAATTCTTCTTTTGTAAATTTCTTATCTGGTGTCAGATTCGAAAAGCAGATTACACTGCCATCTTTTAACTGCTGAGCAAAAAATGGAATTTCATCCCCAACATGAACCCCAAAATCCTGTTCTGGTTCTTCTAATAAATTTCCGATAAACCAGCGGTCTCCAAGACCAGTAATCTTCACATAATGAGTTTCCGTCTCCAACCCTTCGCAAGTTAGATGCACCAGAATATCATCCACACATTCCTTACTTCTGCACGCATCAAGAAATGCCATTTCCCTTGTTTTTAATACATCATTCATAGTTTCTTCTCCTAAAATTATCATCTCTACTAATTTTATCGAGTTTACCTTGTGTGTGTCAACTCTTATCGATTATATAGGTATTTCCTATTGCCAACTATATATTTTATGTATTATCCTATATCTAAGCACTTGTGGTACTATAATTTCAGAGTTAATAAAACAGACGAAATACAGACGATGAACCAAAGCAAAATCGCTTATATAAACCGTCAGAAACGACGAAAAAGTACCACGGAGGGCAGCAAGATGATCACATTTTTAGCAGGAAATATCACAGAAAATAATTGGAATGGCAATGATACAATTACAGATCGTTACGGATTTGCTTCTGAGCTTAGATCCTGCTGGAAGAATGGTGCAAAGTGCCTCTACATTTGCAGTGAACCTGCTGATCATTCTGGAAATGATGCGACTCTCATCTACTACCGTGAAGCTTTTCGTAACTCTGGTTTTGATTTTGCTTGCTTTGATTTAGCAGATGATCGATATGCAAATGATTTTACACAGGAAAAACTTGCAAGCTATAATGTTATCATTCTTGGAAGTGGCCGTGTTCCAACACAGCACTATTTCTTTGAAGAACTTAAGCTTCGTGAAGCCCTTCACAGCGACGCATTTGACGGCGTAGTCATCGGAATCAGTGCAGGCGCATTAAACTGTGCAAAAGAAACTTATAACTGGCCGGAAGAACCTGGCGACACTGTAAGTCCAGCAAATCCTAGATTTTACGAAGGTCTTGGTCTTGTAAATGCCCAGGTGCTTCCTCATTTTCAGGCTCGTTACGATATGTATGTGGACGGCCGTCACCTCTATTCTGATATCACAGTTCGTGACAGCATCGACCGCAAATTCCTTGCAATTCCTGATTATTCTTATGTGATCGCAAAAGATGGCGCAGAAAACGTTCGCGGACCTTGGGGCTATTATCAGAATGGATACTTTGCAGATCCATTTGCAAATACATCTGTAACAGCGGCTTAATAAATATAAATAGGAATGAAATAAAATGACTTTACAACAAATCAATTACGCAATCGCGATTGCAGAAAAAGGCTCCATGAATGAAGCCGCACGAAAACTTTATATTTCCCAGCCGACTTTATCGGAAAGTATCCGTGAGTTGGAAAATGAGATCGGGATTCAGTTATTTATCCGCTCAAATCGAGGGGTTACTGTGACTCCGGAGGGAGAAGAATTCTTGGCAAATGCGAGACAGCTAGCCACTCAGTTTCGAAATTTAGAAGAACTTTATATAGAAAAGAAAAAGAAACAGATATTTTCTGTTTCTATGCAGCATTATACCTTTGCAGTTCAGGCTTTTATCGATACGGTAAAAGCGTTCGGTATTGATAGTTTTGACTTTTCCGTGCAGGAAACGACTACTTACGATGTCATCATGAACGTCAAAAATCTTCGTAGCGAGTTGGGAGTGATTTACCTGGATCATTTTAATAAGAATGGTCTTTTGAAGATGCTTGCTCAGCACGGACTTGAGTTTATTCCGCTTTTTGACTGTGATATCTATGTGTACCTTTGGTCGAAACATCCGCTTGCATCTCGTGAAAGCATTACCCTTGCTGAACTTGAAGAATATCCATGCCTTTCCTTTGATCAAGGCCGCAATGCAACACCATTTCTCGCCGAAGAAATGCATAGTGAGATGGAACACACTAGAATTATTCGTGCCAATGACCGTGCGACGATGTTAAATCTTATGCATGGTTTGAATGCCTATACCTTATGTTCCGGTATCATCTGCGAAGACTTAAATGGGGATGATTACTGCGCTGTACCACTTGCAGAAAGCGAATCCATGACCATCGGATATATCAAACGACGCGGTGTTAACTTAAGCAAAACAGGCCATGTTTATGTCGACGCGTTAAAAGAATATGAGAAGAATGTTATTCGAACTGAATAATTGGGAAATTTTAAAAGGAGAACCTTGTGTAGAGGTTCTCCTTTAGTAATTTCAATTAAAACAGCTTCATCATGTGTTTCATTTCAGTCAGCACATCTTTGATTTTCATGGAAACTAATTTCGGCTGATCTTTTTCATATTGTGCACGAAGTTCTGCCTGCTCTTCCTTCATCTGCTTCCATTCAGCATCGGAAAATTCTTCCGGCATATACATCTCTTCAAGTGGAGTGTATAATTCTTCTTTGATTAAAAATTCATCATAATACCAGTCTTTTATTGGACAATAATCCTGAAAAACAGGCTTGTCAGCGCGTAAAATCTGGATGCTATCATCTGGGAACAGCACACCTTCTTTTACTTCGCTGTTAATTTCTTTTGTAATGTCTTTATAAAGTGCAATTGTATCTTTCATGTTTTCTCCTTTTTTCAAGAAATTTCTTTTTGTAATTCTGTCGTCGAGCCGATCTGCTCAAGCATAATTATAAAATATCTGTCAGCACTGCTCTTACTGGCGAGCCATCAATTCCTTTTAAGTTAAGTGGCAAACAGTGTAAATTATACGCTCCGTCTGGAACATGAGCTAAGCGGATACCTTCTAAAATCACTATTTCTGCGCCAAGTAAGCAACGATGAACTGCAGCTGGGAAATCTTCCGGACCAACTACCTGGGATTCATTGCCCACCAAATCACATCCTGCCTTTACAAATACTTCTGCAGCTTCTAATGTAATTGTCGCTTTTCCTTTAATCAGAATACGGTTTTCGGCACCATTTTCATAAGCGGAAGCAAAATCAAGAATTGCCTGGGCGTCCGCAGCAGTCACATCTCCTTCATGAGATGCCACATAAGCAGGGCCGATAAACTTCTCTAAAGCAACCTGATCGATTGTCTTTCCATCTGCAAGAAAATGCCAAGGCGCGTCCACATGAGTCCCATTGTGAACACATAAAAAAATGTTCGAAGCATTTACCGCATCACCATTTTCGATACGGCGAAGCGGTCTAAGCTCAGGGCGTGGATGGATTGGTAACACTTCGCTCTCAAAAAGAGGCTGAGTAATATCATAAATCATAAAAAAAATCTCCTTCTAATCATTACCCAAACACGATATGTGGCAAATGCTGCCGCCAGCATTGTACTCAAATAGATTAGATTTGACGGCAAAATTCCGATTTTTGTCACCACATCGCGAACGATAACTTGCTGGCTTGGTTCAAATGGTGAAATGTAGAACATATTGATTTCGCCAAATGGGTGTAAAATAATGTTTAAAATTGTGGCGATTCCAATGCATGTCAGCCACACGGGTATACATGTTTTAAATTTTGTCAATGGCTTCTTGCACCACTCAATTCCTGACCATATGCCAATTCCAATCAATGCAATATGCCACGCATAGGAGTGGATCGTTAAAAGGGGCACTGAATAATACATGCCTGTTGTGTCAAGAAATGCTACTGCACCGCTCATCAGTGTAAAAGTCATAAGGAACATCTGCATACGTTGTTTGAGTGACTCAGATACAAATTTCATCAAAATGCATAGATACATAGGCACGCTGCAGAGCTGAAAAGGTACATACCATACATTATAATGGCCGTTAAAAACATGATTGGTCAGTACAAATTGCTTGCAAATCTCCGTCGCAACCATAAATAAACCAATCAAGAACATGCTATTCACATATCGTTTATTCATGACTTCTATAACCACTTAACGTTTGCTTCTTCTCTTCTAACTGTTCTGTGATATTTTACAGCTGGATATCCTAAAACAAGTGTTGTTACTGCTTTATGTCCTTTTGGAAGTTTCAGTGCTTTCTTAATTTTTCTACTACGATTTGCACACATTGTGAAGAATCCACTGAATAATACACCTAAACCATGTGCTTCCGCCATAAAAGCCATATTTTCCGCCGCTAAGGAAGCATTTACCTGGCTGCTGGATGCAATAACGATGACGATAGGCGCACCCTTGAACATGAAATCATCTGGAAGGTCTGACATGCCAATAATTTTTGTAACTGGCTTAGCCACCTTCATGATTTTGCGGAACATGTCAACTGCATAGCTTTCTAATACATCTTTACGTTTGTTTAATACAACATAACTGATGTTCTGAGCATTTGCACCTGTAGGAGCCAGACGACCTGCTTCTAGTATATCATTAATAATATCTTTTGAAATCTTTTTATCGCTAAACTGGCGAATCGTTCTTCTTGTCTTGATCGCCATCATAAGTTCTGTTGGATCAAGTCTGGTATCCATCGCGAATTCTTCAGGCTCATCCTGAAAACCTGTAATTGTGATCGCGCCCTGAGGACAGACTGCTTCACAGTGACCACATGTTATGCAAGTATCGCGAAGAAGCTCTGCTTTTCCATCTTCAATTTTAAAATTCGCTGCCACACAGTCCTTCTTACAAAGCCCGCAGCCGATACATTTATCCTGATCAATGATGATACTATGTTTTGATTTTGCCATATTTGTTACCTCGTTTTTCTATAGTGTTTTTTGGGGGTGGTGGATTTAGGATATTACCCCTCATCTTCATAATGAAATACAATTATTTTAAACCTATTATAATTCATTCAAGTACTTCGATGCAAGTTTAGGGCTAATTGCTGGGTGCAAAAAAAGGTGCCACACAAGCACCTTTTTCAAAACATATTATTCTTCAAATTCAAGCTTAACTGAAACACTTCTGATTCCGATTGGATTCCCCTTTTTATCTTTATCAAAATATTCGATGTTGTTCAGCTCGTAAGCCGTTCTTGACTCTCCTGCCGGAAGATCATATACCTCAAAAGTATAGATGGAACGATCCTTCATAGTAATCTTGATTTTTGCATCAATTAAATCTACACTTTTCGGATTTTCTACAGTAAGTGCGGCGATATTCTCTCCCTTTTTATTGCCATTGTCAGGATTTTCTCCTGTATACCTCTCCATAGATGTCAGTACAATCTTGCCTTTTTTATTTTCCACTTCATATGGTAATTTTATGCTTTTGGTATTCATCATAACAAAAGTAAGTAAAATAAGCCCTATGACAGAAACTACAATTAAGAGACGACTTCTTAATTCAACACTCATTTTTGTTCCTCCTAGATTATATAGTTCTCTCCATTACTTATCATATCAAAATCATAGTCAGAAAACAAGATTAAGGGTTATATGTGAACAATATCAGCAAGCTACACCAACATTATATCGACATCTTAATGAATTCATTAAAATACTTTTATCTTTATCTATGATTTTATCATTCGTTAAACATCCCAGAACAATTCCTGGAGTTCTTCCTATTTTCTTGGCAAATTGTCTAATAGATTCTTCCTCAAAAACTTGTTCTTTTACAAATGAGTTGTAATCTTCTTCTGGAATTAATCTTTTAACAGCATACATATCAACCTCTTCATCATCAAATGTAACGCCAAAATTGCCATTAATAATATGATTGATTTCACCAAAAAGTGTAAACCAAAATGTATCAGAAAATAATCTTTTATCATTTACCATAAGCATGATATTTTTGCCAACTTTCTTAGTTACGGCACTAATAACAGCTCCGTCTAAATCAGGCAAAACTAATAGAATAACACCCGCTTCTTTAAATGCATTTTCAATCAAAGGATAAAAATCTTCATTATCGTCAGTTAAAGTCAAAACATATTCAACAGCTTTTTGAAATTTCTTCTTATCATATCTGGGTGCTTCTACACTCAAGGCTTTATTAATCGCTATTTGAATCATAGCATTTGAACAAATAATCGCTTTTTTATTTTTCACTTCTTCATTTTTACAAAAATCAAAAGTTAAATCCGGTCTTTGAATGACTGATAATGAAGATATATTCAAGAATTCTCTAATAGCTTTAATTTGGTTATCTGCTATATCGTTCAATTCTGGAAGTCCAAATTTATTACTAAAATAAGCATATTCTAAATATTTAAATATACGCTTTTCTCTTTCAAGTTCACTTTTATATTGAAACTCTGCTAAAAGTGCATCATAGCTCATCTGTAGATTGAGCCAGTACTCTACACTAGTTCCCAACATTCGTGCCAATTTCATTGCTATATCAAGAGATAAGCTTTGCTCGCCTCTTACAAGAATACTAAGGTTTTTAGGTGTTGTATCAAGTCTAGCTGCGAATTCTTTTTGAGTTAAACCGCTTTCATCGATAATTTCTTTAATATAATATCCTGGATGAAAAGCAATTCTATTATCGCATTCAATATAATTACTCATAATGCTTACTAACCTCCTTAATCTCTACCACTCGAACAATATTCGAAATCGCATCAATATTGCATGGAACAAATGGTTTTTCATTATCATCTAAAGGTTCTAATATAATTCTCCATTGATCAGTTCTAGATTTTACATCGATTGAAAAATATCCTTCTAAATTCCCCTTAAGTTTGTGAAAATGAAATGACGGCATCGCTATAATATCTTTAATCATTCTTGCCTGTTTCATAGCATTTATTCGTGCAAATAAACTAATCGCAAGATTATTATTTCCACCAAACAATTTTCGTGCCGCCTTTAAATCCGTACATTGTTTTTGTACTTTTTTATTATTATAAATGACTTGCAAAGAATTCTCCTTTACACCCTATATTACCTATTAGGTAATTTTATTATATCGATTTTGATACTTGTTGTCAATGTAATACCTAAAAGTACATTTTCCTCAAAGTAAAAATCTAATCTTATCAAATCTTATCTAATTTTCACCAAATCAAAAAGGCCATCGCAGCAATTTTCTCATCACTGCAACAGCCTCTAATCTAC
>JAZUED010000292.1:0-2268 GCA_045640005.1 Candidatus Fimousia sp. | reverse complement strand
TTGCTTTTTCCATTGCAGTCTTAAGCATATTAAGATCCATTAATGGAATTCCATCGTCTGTAAAACCAGCTGCGCCTGCTGCCTTCATGGCATCAAAGTCAACTAATTCTTCCCCTTTTAATCCCTTAGATACCGCACTTGCCTGAAGCATCTTGATTGGAAGTGCTTTTGCACGTTCTAAAAGATCAGTTAAGGTTTCAACACTATCTACTGTTGGTGCAGTATTCGCCATGCAGACAACGGTTGTAAATCCACCTGCTGCAGCTGCTGCACTACCGGTGCAGATATCTTCTTTATAAGTTAATCCAGGATCGCGAAAATGTACATGTACATCAATCAAACCAGGTGCAACAATCATACCTGTCGCATCAATGATCTGATCAAAACCGCTCTCATCCTTTACATCCCCAATGCTTTTTACTTTGTCGTCTTCAATGATAACATCACTCACCTGATCAAAGCCGGACTGAGGATCCATGACTCTTCCGTTCTTAATTAAAATCATAGAAATTCTCCTGTCATTTAAATTTTTACGCACTTATGCATAGTATTATTTCTAGTATACCATTATTGCGTCATATAATCCATAATCAGATTGAATTTGTGACAATGAAAAAGAGTTTCGCTTGCGAAACTCTCGCGCCGAGCGCGGTCGCGACAGCGACATCTACTTTACGCGCGAGTGTGCCTCCCACGGAGTGCTTTTTTTCATGAACATGAAAAAAGCACCCCGGAAAATCGGGATGCCTTTTTCTGAAATGTTACTAATTATTACGTAGTGTTATGAAATTCGTTCTTTTAATACTTATGCATCTTCACCTTCTGTAGCGATGATGATTTCTTCAAATACATCATAGATAGTATTTTCTGCATCTTCATTGCTGATTGCCTGATCAGAAGTTAAAGTAACAACATAATTTGTTCCATCGATTGTAATTCCTGCGATTACATTAGATTCATCTACTGTATCGATTGCTGTGAAGAATCCATCATCGATTTCGCATTCTTCGCTGATTGTATAAGTTTTTCCTGCTTCTTCGTAAGCAACTACCTTTTCGGAAATTGCATCGTCTACTAATTCATACCAGACATCTTCATCATTGTTCTCACACTGTTCGTAAGAAGTTTTGATTTCGGAAACTGTGTCTGCTGCTGCTACTGGTGTTTTTGCTCCACCAAAAATATATGCGATAACTGCTAAGCAAATGATACATGCTGCGATTGTTCTAATATTTAAAATCTTTTTCATAAGAATTACCTCCGTCTTTTTGATGAGTTTATTATACATAAAAGATGTTTCAATACTAGACATGGGTTGTTACATTTTGGTTAAGAGTCAGATAAAAAAGCAATAAAAAAAGAAGCGGAATCTGTAAAAAATTCCGCTTCTAAATGTAATAATTACATAATTATTTCATAAATTTAATTATTTTGCAGAAAGTGCTTCGTGGATACCTTTTGCACCAGCTTTACCAGCGCCCATAGCAAGGATTACTGTAGCAGCACCTGTTACAGCATCACCACCAGCGAATACCATAGCTTTGGATGTCTGACCATTCGCTTCGTCAGCTACGATACATTTTCTTCTGTTGATATCTAATCCAGCTGTTGTGGAAGAGATTAATGGGTTTGGAGATGTACCTAAGGACATGATTACTGTATCTGCTTCGATTTCATATTCAGATCCTGGGATTTCAACTGGACGACGTCTGCCGGAAGCATCTGGTTCGCCAAGTTCCATCTTGATTACACGTACGCCTTTAACCCAGCCGTTGTCATCTGTAAGGATTTCAACAGGATTCTGTAATAAATCGAAGATGATACCTTCTTCTTTAGCGTGATGTACTTCTTCAGCACGAGCTGGAAGTTCAGCTTCAGAACGACGATATACAACATGTACTTCAGAACCAAGACGAAGAGCTGTTCTAGCTGCGTCCATAGCTACGTTACCACCACCAACTACAACTACTTTCTTTCCTCTTGAAATTGGTGTCTCATATCCTTCCTTGAAAGCCTTCATAAGGTTATTTCTTGTAAGATACTCATTTGCTGAAAATACACCATTTGCCTGCTCACCAGGAATGTTCATGAATTTTGGAAGTCCAGCTCCTGATCCAATAAATACAGCATCGAAGCCTTCCTCTGCCATAAGCTCATCAATTTTTGTAGATTTTCCAATTACAACGTTAGTCTCAATCTTAACGCCTAATTTCTTAACGTTCTCAACCTCAGCTGCAACTACCTTGTCCTTTGGAAGACGGAACTCTG
>JAZUED010000291.1:0-3547 GCA_045640005.1 Candidatus Fimousia sp. | reverse complement strand
AAGCACCAGGTGTAAATATGGGTGCGGTATCCGAAGCTTTAGGCTATGGCGGTGCATCCCATCTTGCAGAGGATGTAATGGTGGCAAGAGATATTATGGTAGCCATGGAAACAGGCGCAACAGTAGATATCCAGCATATCAGTTCTGGAGCAAGTGTTGATTTAGTACGCTTTGCAAGAGAACATGGTGCAGATGTGGTTGCAGAAGCTTCTCCGCACCATTTCTCATTAACAGAAGAAGCTGTGCTTGAATATGGTACAAATGCCCGCATGAATCCACCACTTCGTACCGAAGCAGACCGCATGAAGATCATTGAAGGATTAAAGGATGATGTCATCACAATCATCGCAACAGACCATGCACCACATTCCACAGAAGAAAAAGCAAGAGGACTTGAAAAAGCACCAAGTGGAATCATTGGATTAGAAACTTCTCTTGCATTAGGTAATATGAACTTAGTCGATGCAGGCCATCTTTCCATGATGAAATTATTAGAAAAGATGACCATTAACCCTGCAAAGCTGTATCGTTTAGATGCCGGAATCATCCAGGAAGGCAAAGCAGCAGACATCGTAATTTTTGACCCTGAAGAAGAATGGGTTGTGAAGGAATTTAAATCCAAAGCAAGCAACTCTCCATTTGCCGGGGAAACATTAAAAGGAAAAGTAAAATATACAATCTGCGATGGCAAGATTGCATATCAGGAATAAAGATAAGGAATAATATTAAGGAGATTATGAGATGATCAACAAATTAGTAAACAAAATTCAGACTTTAGAAGCACCAATCGTTGTAGGCTTAGACCCAATGCTTAACTATGTACCAGAACATGTTCAGCAGGCTGCATTCAAAGAATATGGCGAAACATTAAAAGGTGCCGGAGAAGCAATCTTTGCATACAACAAAGCAATCATCGATGCAACATATGATTTAATCCCAGCTGTAAAACCTCAGATTGCGATGTATGAACAGTTTGGTATCGAAGGTTTAATCGCATTCCAGAAAACATGCGAATATGCTAAGAGCAAAGATTTAGTAATCATCGGCGACATCAAACGTGGTGATATCGGATCCACATCTGCAGCATATGCAGTTGGTCACGTAGGACAGGTTCAGGTTGGAGCAAACAAATTCCGTGGATTTGATGAAGATTTCGTAACTGTTAATCCATATCTTGGTTCTGATGGTGTAAAACCATTTATCGACGTTTGTAAAGAAGAAAACAAAGGTATTTTCGTATTAGTTAAGACATCCAACCCATCCTCCGGTGAATTCCAGGATCAGGAAGTAGATGGCACACCAATTTATGAAAAAGTAGCAGAAAAAGTAGCAGAATGGGGTGAAAGCCACATGGGTGATAACTACTCTTATGTTGGAGCAGTTGTTGGTGCTACATATCCAGCAATGGGCGCAGCACTTCGTAAAGTAATGCCAAAATCCTACATCTTAGTACCTGGTTACGGTGCACAGGGTGGTCAGGCAAAAGACCTTGCTCCATTCTTTAATGCGGATGGTTTAGGAGCAATCGTTAACTCCTCCCGTGGTATCATCGCAGCTTACAAACAGGAAAAATATGCAAAATTCGGTGCAGAAGGATTTGCTGATGCATCCCGTCAGGCAGTTCTTGACATGAAAGAAGACTTAAGACAGGCTTGGGAAAAATAATAGATAAGTGAGATAGGAGATTAAGATGGCAATTCGTAGAGTATGTGCAGAAGTGATTTCCCAGAAATCCATTGGTACCGGCATTTTTGATATGGTACTTTCTGTTGGTGAAATCGCAAAAGATGCAGTGCCAGGTCAGTTCGTTGCAGTTTATTCTAACAACGGAAGCAAACTTCTTCCAAGACCAATCAGTATCTGTGGCATTGATAAAGAGAAAGAAACATTAAGAATTGTATACCGCGTAACTGGTGAAGGAACCGGAACAGAAGAATTTTCCGGATACGGACCTGGTACTAAGGTGTATGTTATGGGACCATTAGGTAATGGTTATACATTAAAAGATAAAAAAGCAATCGTAATCGGTGGTGGTATTGGTATCCCACCAATGTTAGAACTTGCAAAACAGCTTGACTGTGAAAAAACAGTGGTACTTGGCTACCGCGACGAAACATTTTTAGATGAGGAATTTGCAGAAGTGGCACCTGTGTATATGTCCAGTGATTTTGGCACTGTTGGCGTTAAGGGAACTGTCATTGATGCAATCAAGGAATATGGTGTGGAAGGTGACATCATCTATGCATGTGGCCCAATGCCTATGCTTCGTGCATTAAAAGCTTATGCCGAAGAAAATAACATGGAAGCATTCATTTCCTTAGAAGAACGTATGGCTTGTGGTGTAGGTGCATGTCTTGGATGTGTTGTTAAGACAAAAGAAGTAGATCACCATACACATGTTAATAACACAAGAATTTGTACAGAAGGACCAGTATTTGATGCAAGGGAGGTAGAAATCTAATGAATTTATCTGTAAATATCGCAGGTGTTACATGGAAGAACCCTGTTACTGTTGCATCAGGAACATTTGGTTCCGGTTTAGAATATGGCCAGTTTGTAGATCTTAGCAAACTTGGCGCAGTTACTACAAAAGGTGTTGCGAATGTACCTTGGCCAGGCAATCCAACTCCACGAGTTGCTGAAACTTACGGCGGCATGATGAATGCCATCGGACTTCAGAACCCTGGTATTGATGTATTTTGCAAAAGAGATATCCCATATCTTAAGGACGCTGGTGCTACCATCGTAGTTAACGTATGTGGTAAGAGCCAGGAAGATTATGTTGAAGTGGTTGAAAGACTTGGAGATGAACCAATTGATATGATGGAAATCAATGTATCCTGTCCAAACGTAAAAGAAGGCGGTATCGCTTTTGGTCAGAATCCGGATGCGTTATATGAAATCACAAAGGCAGTAAAAGCGAAGGCAAAACAGCCAATTATCATGAAGCTTTCTCCTAATGTTACTGACATCACAGAGATGGCTCGTGCAGCTGAAGCTGGCGGCGCAGATGCGGTTTCCTTAATCAACACTTTAACAGGTATGAAAATCGATGTAGAAAGACAGAGATTTGTTATTGCAAATAAGACAGGTGGAGTATCCGGTCCTGCAATTCATCCAATTGCAGTTCGTATGGTATATCAGGTTGCGAATGCAGTAAAAATCCCGATCATCGGTATGGGTGGTATCCGCACAGCAGAAGATGCCCTTGAATTTATCATGGCAGGAGCAACAGCCGTTTCTGTTGGAACAGCAAACTTCAACAATCCATATACAACTATGGAAGTAATTGCTGGTATCGAAGATTATATGAGACGTCACAATGTAGAAGATATTAACGATTTAATTGGTATCGTAAAATAAAAGGAGATTATTATGGAAGCTTACAAACAGGAATTTATTGAATTTATGGTTGAATCCGATGTATTAAAATTCGGAGATTTTACATTAAAAAGTGGTAGAAAATCCCCATTCTTTATGAATGCAGGTGCTTATGTAACTGGTTATCAGTTAAAGAAATTAGGCGAATATTACGCAAAAGCAATCC
>JAZUED010000290.1:0-1962 GCA_045640005.1 Candidatus Fimousia sp. | reverse complement strand
CGTTCGTGTTCTGTCTGCAAATCACAGCCCCAGAATACTTTATAATCGAACTCGTCGTTATGTTTTTCCAAAAGCTTGATGGCATCGGTATAGGTCACATGACCGAAATCGGAATTGGCTACGTGCTGCAATCTTTCGATTAAGCCTTTGTCTACGAACTTGTTGAAGAACTGCATTTCTTCTGGTGCATTCTCTAATACATAATTGATGATATATTTTAACATGCTTTCTGCAAGAATCATGTCGTCTTCAAGATCAGCAAATGCGATTTCTGGTTCGATCATCCAGAATTCTGCTGCATGTCTTGTTGTGTTAGAGTTTTCAGCACGGAATGTAGGTCCAAATGTGTAAATGTTTTTGAACGCCATAGCATATGTTTCACCGTTAAGCTGTCCGGATACAGTAAGGTTTGTTGGTTTGTTGAAGAAATCCTGTGTAAAATCAACACTTCCATCATCCTTCATAGGGATGTTCTTAAGATCCATAGTTGTAACCTGGAACATCTCACCAGCACCTTCACAGTCACTACCTGTGATTAATGGAGTGTGAACATATACAAATCCTCTTTCCTGGAAGAATTTGTGGATTGCATATGCTGCAAGAGAACGTACTCGAAATACTGCCTGGAATGTATTAGTTCTAGGTCTTAAGTGAGAGATTGTTCTTAAATATTCAAATGTGTGGCGTTTTTTCTGTAATGGGTAATCTGGAGCGGAAGCACCTTCGATCACAACTTCAGTAGCCTGGATTTCAAAAGGCTGTTTTGCCTGAGGTGTTGCAACTAATGTACCCTTAACGATAAATGCTGCGCCTACATTGGATTTATTGATTTCAGTGAAGTTATCAAGCACGTCAGAATATACAACCTGAAGTGGTTCGAAGAAGGATCCGTCATTGATTACTAAGAAACCAAATGTTTTGGAACCACGCTTGCTTCTTAACCATCCGCCTACTGTTACTTCTTTATCTAAGTAAGCTTCACGGTTTCTGAACAATTCTTTGATTGATACTAATTCCATTTTTTTCTCCTTATATAATATAAAATACTTAATTTTTTTAATTACAATTCAAATTTCAGTTTACTATAATAAGTGAATAAATTCAAGGGATACATTTGCTTATTCACCGGACGCACCGTAGTTTTTCAGTACTCGTGCAGATGGATCGTCAACATCACAGCCTTCCCACTCTTTGTTTGGCATCCAGAAGTCCACAATCATCTCTGCCTGACCCGGATAATAAGTTTCAAAAATCTCTCTATATAATAAGGATTCTTTTGTAAATGGTTTTGCAAAGTCATATTTCGCGATGAGTGCTTCGTATTCTTCATCGGTGTATTTTGCATTTGCATATTCTTTGAGATAATCTACCATGGAGTGTCCTACTGCATCGGAAAATGCTGCCTTTTCGCGCATTAAAATACTATAAGGAAGATAGTCGCCTTCAAATGCATGACGAAGGAGATATTTGCCTTTTCCATAAGTGTTCATCTTCATGGCTGGATTGATGCTCATAACATAATCTACGAAATCAAGATCGCCAAATGGTACTCTCGCTTCGATGGAGTTTACAGAAATACAACGGTCAGCACGAAGAACATCATACATGTAAAGTTCACGAATTCGTTTTGCCGCTTCTTTCTGGAAGCTTTCTGCATCTGGTGCGAAATCCGTATATTTGTACCCAAATAATTCATCGGAGATTTCTCCGGTCATAAGTACACGGATATCCGTGCGTTCATGAATCGCTTTACAAATTAAATACATACCAATGCTTGCTCGGATAGTCGTAATATCATAGGTTCCAAGAATTCCGATTACTTCTGGAAGTGCTGCAAGTACATCTTCTTTTGTGATGATGATTTCTTCATGATCACTTCCGATATAATCTGCAACTTCTTTTGCATATTTTAAGTCAATCGCATCGGTGCTCATACCAATAGCAAAGGTACGAATTGGTTTA
>JAZUED010000289.1:0-5794 GCA_045640005.1 Candidatus Fimousia sp. | reverse complement strand
GCTGCTGCTCAGGCAAGCATCATGCCATTATTCGTTGCTGGTATCTTCTACTACTTATTCAACTTCTTAGTAGCATTCTTAATGGGTCGCTTAGAAGCAAAATTATCTTACTATGAATAATCAAGGAGGCGAAATAGAATGAAATTATTAGAAATCAGTCATTTAAAGAAAAGCTTCGGAGATTTAAACGTATTAAGAGATATTTCCATGAGCGTTTCCGAAGGTGAAGTTGTTGCCATCTTAGGACCTTCCGGTTCTGGTAAATCTACATTCCTTCGTTGTGCAACAATGTTAGAAACAATGGATGCCGGTTCCATGGCATATGTTGGTGACTATGCAGTACAGGATGTAGACGGCAAAGCTGTATACGCAGACAAAGCTACTTTACACAAATTAAAAAATACATTTGGTTTAGTATTCCAGAACTTCAACTTATTCCCTCACTACTCTGTTATGAAGAACATCTGCGATGCTCCAATCAGCGTTCAGAAACGTAACAAAGCAGAAGTTGAAGCAGAAGCAAAAGAATTAATCAAAAAAGTTGGTCTTGAAGGCAAGGAAGATTACTATCCATGCCAGTTATCCGGTGGTCAGCAGCAGCGAGTTGCAATCGCACGTGCTCTTGCTATGAACCCTAAGATGATTTTCTTCGATGAACCAACATCCGCATTAGACCCTGAAATCACTGCAGAAGTATTAAAAGTACTTCGCCAGTTAGCAGAAGAAAAAATGACCATGATCATCGTAACACACGAAATCGACTTTGCTCGTAAAGTTGCAGACAGAGTTGTATTCATGGATCAGGGGCTCATTGTAGAAGAAGGAAGACCAGAAGATATTATTGATAATCCTTCGAACGAAAGAACAAGAGCATTCTTACAGAAGATGAAGTAATATTCTGTATGTTCATCCCATCTTGTTATTGGATTTGACATTGAAAAAAGAATAACCGACAAAATCCGCATTCTTTTTCTCAATTAAGAATATTTTTTCAATAATGAACATCTATCAAAGGTGTATGTCAGTTGTGTACATAAAAGTACACTCCTGTCATACACCTTTTTTATCTGTTCATTTGTGAAAAAACATTCCAGAGCAAAGAATGCGGATTTCTGGTTATTCTTCGTTTTTCCTGTCAATTCCAGTAACAAAATGGGATAAATATACAGTTTTACTCTTGATAACCATATATTTGTCTTGTATAATAACAACAGTGCTACCCTATTCGGTAGGCGGTTAGTCCTTCTACAGAGGACTGTGACCTCTGATCATATAGAATTCCATTTGGAAAATCTAGGAAAGGAGGATTTTGTTTATGCTTACTATCGAAAGCTTAATAACTGTTCTTAGCTTTGGCATTGCCTGCTTTGGTCTTGGTTATACTTTCGGTAAGAGAGATAACAAGACACAAAAATAACCGCCCCAAGCCTAAATGAGCGGTTATTTTTAATCACTTTATTCCAGGGCTAACCGTCTATCGGTAGCACTTCTTATATATTTATATTAACGCATCAATTCATTCCTGTCAAACATACAATATGATTGAACCCAAGATTATCTATATACTAAGCGGAAGTGACCTTCTAATTTTTTTGCATTTTCCTCCCCTATCCCCTCCATGGTTATTTTTGCAATTAGTCTGCCGTGGGCTCTTGGCAAGCATTTTAAAAACACTCCGGCGATGCAGCACTGTTGTCCAGATTTCTTTGAGACAAAATTTAGAATTACTTTATTCATGTTTTCTTTGATGCGGAGTGTCTTTTATGCTATGGACAGATAGAAAAAGGTGTATGGCAGAGATGGACGTAAGGTATTACCTTAACGTACAGTTCTGACATACACCTTTGATAGATGTCCATGCTTTAAAAGACACTCTGAATAATCGAAAAGAAAACATGGATATTAGTAATTCTTATTTTGATGATGAAATCTGGACAACTTTGCTGCATAGTCGGAGTGTTTTATCTTAATGTTTGCGAAGAGCCCCCACAGCGGTCATAATCACAAATACCACAAGATTCACACAAACAACACTCGCCCCACTCGGTGTTCCATATCCATAGCTTAACACCATTCCGATGAAGAAACAGCACACGGAAAGGACAGATGAGCTGACAACCACCAAACGGAATTTCTTAAAAATCTGCATAGAAGAAAGTGCAGGAAAGATGATTAAAGAGGAAATCAATAAAGATCCCATCATACGCATACCTAAAACGATGGTGATTGCGGTTAAGAATGCAACGACCATATTATAAAGCTTTACATGCGTTCCTGTCGCCTTTGCAAATGTTTCATCGAAGGTAATCGCAAAAATTCGGTTATAAAAGATAATAAATAAAACAAGTACGGCGAGACAAAGCACAATACTAAGTCTTGCATCCTCTACACTTAAGGATAAGATGCTTCCGAACATGTAATTATATACTTCCATATTCATGCCGGTGGTGATAGAAATGGCCATAACACCAATAGCAAGAGAGCCGGAAGAAATCAAAGCAATGGCAGAATCTCCATTGATCTTATTACTTTCACTTAACTGCAACAATAAAAATGCAGCTACGACCACGACTGGAATGGTTAATTTTAATGGCGCCATACCAAGCGCTGTTGCGATGGCAAGGGTACCAAACCCAACGTGGGATAATCCATCTCCAATCATAGAATAACGTTTTAATACAAGGCTGACTCCGAGAAGAGCCGCACAAAGAGACACTAAAAATCCCACCAGGAGAGCGCGAGTCATAAATTCATACTGTAGCATCTCAGAAATAATCTTAATCATCCTCTTCCTCCCCCATCCAGATACGTCCGATTTTGGACTTTTTGTACTGCTTTGTCGTTCCAAAGAAAATCTGTGTTTCTGCAAGCTGCAGGATGTGGCTTGCTTCACTGACTGCCATATCAATATCGTGAGTGATCATAATAACTGCAATACCGTGCTTTTCGTTAAGCTCACGAATGCACTGATACATCTCCCTTGTTGTTGCAGGGTCAAGTCCGGTTACCGGTTCATCTAATAAAAGCACCTTCTGAGTCGCACAAAGTGCACGTGCTAAGAGTACACGCTGACGCTGTCCACCGGAAAGCTCCTGATAGCTGGTATTTCGAAGATCATAAATTCCCATCATCTGCATCTTGTCAAATGCTTCCTTCTTGTCTTTTCTATTATAGAAGAAGCGACGTCCCATCTGATTTAAACGACCTGAAATAACAACCTCGTACACACTGGCAGGGAAATTCTTCTGAATATCCGTTGCCTGAGGAAGATAACCAATTTCATTACTCTTTAATCCATCATAGAGGATTTCTCCTTCCATTGGCGCAATGAGTCCCAGAATCCCCTTCATAAGAGTACTTTTTCCAGAACCATTCTCCCCAACAATACAGAGATAATTACCATCTTCTATACTAAAGTTCAACTGATCTACTGCTGCTTTGCCTTCATAGCCAAAAGCTGCATTCTTACATTCTATAAGCGCCATTATTGCAACGCCTCCTTCAACACCTCGACGTTATCCCACATCATTTCGAGATAACCGGTTCCATTCTTAAACTGCTTTTTCGTCACATTGTGTACCGCATTAAACTGTCGGTTTTTCGCCCCTGTTTCAGAGCAAATCGTATTAACCATATCCTGATTCGACAATTCCACATGAAAAACAACCGGAATTCCTTCAGATTTTGTTTTATCAATCAAAAATGCGACTGTTTTCGCATTTGGTTCTGTATCTGATGCACAGCCAGGAAATGCTGCGTAGTAGGATAATCCATACTCTTCCACAAAATATCTAAGTGGAAAACGATCCCCGAAAATTAAAGTTTTACGCTTCGCGTGATTTACTACATCCCAGAATGCCCCATCAAGCTTCTCAAGCTCACCCACGTATGCAGAAACATTTGCCTCGTAAGCAGCAGCATGATCAGCATCTGCCTGAATGAACGCATCTCCGATGTGTTTCGTAATCCTGATGGCATTTGCCGGAGCTGTCCAGATATGTTCATCATATTCGACTTCATGTTCGTCGGATTCAACGTCAGACTTAGCGCTATTCTCTTCTTTTTCTTCATGGGTTTCCATCCCTTCAACCGCTTCCTCTTCATAGAGTTCCACACAGTCCATGAGACGTACTACTTTGATTTTCGCATCCAAAGTATCTAAAATATCACTCACCCATGCTTCCGATTCTCCACCTGTGTATACAAACACATCACATTTTTCGATTGCTATGATATCCTTCGGAGTAGGTTCAAAGGAATGAGCTTCCTGGCCAGGTGCGAGAAGCATCGTCACATCCGCGCTCTCACCTGCCACCTTTTTTGCAAAATCATAAGGAGCAAAATCCGTTGCCATAATATGAAGTTTTTCCTCTTTCTTCTGCTTTTGATCGCTTGTCGTACCCACACCCATACATCCTGCAAATAGGCCTGTAACTAAAACTACGATCAATGCAACTGTCCAAATTCGTTTCATCTATTAATATGTTTTTCGTCGTCTGACTATACTAATTTTATCTACTGCTAATTACTTATTACTTGAATCAGTATCTCGCACCAATTCATACATGTAGCTACTGACAATTCTCACACATTCCATATAATACAGAATTCTCACACTGAAGCATAAAATGATGATGTTCCATCATGTGCCCCTTAATCTGATCCATAAATCCACAATTTAAATGAATCATCTTACCACATCGCACACACTGCATATGAAGATGTTCATGACAAGCATGTGTATGTTCTGCATATTGAAAAACTGCTTTTTTCCCATCGCCGTCCTGATATTTTAATACTGTACCGTCTAATACCATCTTATCTAAGTTACGATAAATGGTACTGAGATTAACTTTTTCTTCATGAGACTCAAAGTACTCTTTGATATCTGCGATACTTGCAGTACGGTCCTTAGACTGAATGAGATAATCTATAATTAATTTTCTGCTTTTTGTTTTGTATTTTCTTTTTTCCATGTTACAAACAATCTCCTTTGCGTGAATTGTATTATATGATGTCAAACAAAAAAAGTCAACGAATTTGCAAATGTTTTGCAAATTCGTTGACTTTTTGTTTACAATAGCTCGTCTGTATTAACTTCTGGATGGATTGCCGCTTCAATTTCGCGTCCAATTGACTGCATCTCTAAATCGAGTCTTGCACTTTCCTCCGCGCAGGCTTTCAAACGGTTCTCCACATCTTTAATATTTGGAATATTCTTTTTATAACGAATCTTATGTTCTAAGCTTGCCCAGAAATCCATGGCAATGGTTCGAATCTGAACCTCAACATTCATGTATTCCTTTGCATCCGCAAGGAAAATTGGTACTTCAATGATCAAATGCATGCTTCGATATCCATTCTCCTTTGGATTTGCAATGTAATCCTTTTTACGAACAAGTCGGATATCATCTTGCTTTAATAACAAGTCTGCAATCGTGTAAATGTCATTAACAAAGGAACAAATCACACGAACACCTGCTACATCATAAAGATTTTCACGAATTGATTCCACAGTTACCGGAAATTTGTTACGATGAAGCTTTTCAACCACACTAAGTGGTGTCTTCATACGGCTGGCAATTCGTTCAATTGGATTTCTCTTGTTACGCACACTGAAGTCTTCATTCAAGATTTCTAATTTTGTCTGTACTTCCTTGATTGCACATTTGTAACGCATCATAAGAAGCAGAAATTCCGGCTCTTCCTGTAATAAAACGGCCGCTTCCTGAATGACCTTGTATTCTCCCGGTTCTTTTTTGACCGCTTCCATCTTTTCTGCAGTCATCTGTGG
>JAZUED010000288.1:0-3179 GCA_045640005.1 Candidatus Fimousia sp. | reverse complement strand
AGAACACCAATGCAGTGGGATGACAGCGAAAATGCTGGATTTACGACAGGCACACCTTGGATTTCTGTGAATAAAAATTATAAGGAAATCAATGCAGCAAATGAGCTTGCCGATCCGGATTCTGTATTTTATTATTACCAGAAGTTAATTAAGCTTCGTCATGAATATCCAATTGTTGTGTATGGAGTATACAACGTATTACTGCCAAATCATCCGAACATTTATGCTTACGAGAGAGTGCTTGGCAATCAGAAACTGGTGGTAGCATGTAACTATACAAAAGAAAAAGTGGCCTGCTCCTTATTTGCAGATTATGACTTAGATGGAGAAGATGTAGTTGCAAATGAATTGATCAGCAATTACAAAGACCACAAGCTTGGCATTTTAAAACCGTATGAAGCCAGAGTCGTACTTTACGACTAAAAGCATACGTTTACATAGATATAAAGAGAGAAAAGTTTACATAGATTTAAAAAATCAGGAACATCACTGTTCCTGATTTTTTTATAGGCGCGCATGGTTGCGTATATTTCTAATAAATGACTAAATCCACTCAACTAATCCGCTGTCAATATGATAAACGGCTGGGAGAACCTTTAATCCATCTTCTTCTTCCATGTGCTGAATGTCGATATTCTTTTCAATGAGGCCAACACTGTGAATTGCATTTAAACAGGTTGCCTTGTAATCATCGGTTTCATCGCCAATGGCTTCGCTGATGTCGTCAGTGATATATTTGATGTAGCCATCTGGATCATGGTGGATGGCAGCATCAACCGCACCGCAAAGAGTGTGGGCAAGAACGACAACTAGACGAGTGCCAAGATGATCTGCCGCATATTCAATACTTCCGAGCTGATGATCATCGATGACATTGCCTGCAACACGGATGACAAATAAATCACCAATGCCGACAGAAAAGATATTTTCCGGAATGACACGGGAATCGGAGCAGGTAATGATAATGGCATAAGGATGCTGGCCATTTGTTGTAGTGTGCATTCGAATCTGTCTTGAGATGTTACCGATAGGTGTATTGGATTCTAAGTAAAGCTCATTGCCTTTTTTTAATTTATCTAAGGCTTCCTTGGCAGAAATGTTCTTTGCATGCATCATAGTAATCAACCTTCTTTCAAATTAATTCATTTTCTACATCTATTATCCTAAAAAAACGGAGAATCTGCAAGGGCGTTATTATTGCATTGCAAGAAACATTGGTATATAATGGATTGGAAATTTGAAAATTTGAAGGATAATTATAGAAAGGACAAAGAAATGGCAATTAGAATTGGTATTTTCGGATATGGTAACCTTGGTAGAGGTATCGAATGTGCAATCAAGCACAATCCTGACACAGAATTAGTAGCAGTATTTACAAGAAGAGATCCAGCAACTGTAACAATCCAGACAGAAGGCGTAAAAGTAATTGCTGCAGATGATGTTTTGACAATGAAAGATGAAATCGATGTTATGGTTCTTTGTGGTGGTTCTGCAACAGACCTTCCAGTTCAGACACCTGAACTTGCTAAGAACTTCAACGTAATCGATTCTTTTGATACACATGCAAGAATTCCAGAACATTTTGCTAATGTTGATGCAGCAGCAAAAGAAGCTGGCAAAATCGGTATCATCTCTGTAGGCTGGGATCCAGGTATGTTCTCTTTAAACAGAGTATATGCTAACTGCATCTTACCTGGTGGAAGCGATTATACATTCTGGGGCAAAGGTGTTTCTCAGGGTCACTCCGATGCAATCCGTCGTATCGAAGGTGTTGTTGATGCAAGACAGTACACAGTTCCTGTACCAGCAGCTTTAGAAGCAGTAAGAAACGGTGAAAATCCAGAACTTACAACACGTGAAAAACACACAAGAGAATGTTATGTAGTAGCTGAAGAAGGCGCTGACCTTGCTAGAATCGAAAAAGAAATCGTTACAATGCCTAACTACTTTGCTGATTACGATACAACAGTAAACTTCATCAGCTTAGAAGAATTAAAAGCAAACCACTCCGGTATTCCACACGGTGGTTCTGTAATTCGTACAGGCACAACAGGCTGGAATGATCAGAACAAGCACGTAATCGAATACAGCTTAAATCTTGATTCCAACCCAGAATTTACATCTTCCGTACTCATCGCTTATGCAAGAGCTGCTTATAAATTAAGCCAGGCAGGCCTAACAGGCTGTAAGACAGTATTTGATATTGCACCAGCAGACTTAAGCCCACTTAGCGGAGAAGAATTAAGAGCACACATGCTCTAGGCAAATGCTACACTCACCACGAGAGTGCATGCGAAGAATGGCTGATTAGCATAATTTTTAATAAAATAATGAAAACAACAAAAACCCTGTCACTTCGGTGACAGGGTTTTTTGATTGCGAAGAATTCGCAATCGGTTAGTATTAATATGTAGATAAAAATATTACCAGTAATAATTATCCAAAGCCTCTTTTCCTTCAGCGCCAGAGCTGATTCGGATTGCATTTGCTACGTTGTATACAAAGATCTTACCGTCGCCGGTATTACCTGTATAAAGAGCTTTTTTCGCAGCAGCGATTACTTTCGCTGGATCGATGCTTGCAACTACGATATCAACCTGAATTTTAGGAATTAAGTTCATAGCCATGTCAACACCACGGTATTTGCTGACACGTCCGTGCTGTACACCACAGCCTAAAACATTTGTTACGGTCATACCAGTGATACCGATTGCTGTCATAGCAGCATTTAAATCATCAAATTTACTCTGTTTTGCATAAATTGTAATCTTAGTAAGTCCGGTTGGAACATCTGTTGCAGCAAGACCTTCACTCTTAAGTTCCACAGGAACAGCTTCATCGATTGGTACCGGATTTTCAGGTAAATCAGCAATCACTCCGGAAGAGAAGTTGTTGATGTTAGAAGCAAGTGCAAAGTCAGCATAAGAGCTTGCAAGATCATGTTCTGTGATATCAAGACCGAGAATTTCTTCTTCTGCATCTACACGAAGACCGATGGTAGCTCGAATTACGAAAAATACGATTGTGATGGCAACAACTGTCCATGCCATAGTTGCAAATAATCCAATAAACTGAAGACCTAATAATTCAAAACCACCACCGTAGAATAAACCAGTAAGTTCTTTTCCGGAAGCATTTGCAATGGCATACCCTGGAGCAGTGTTTGTTGCGAATAAACC
>JAZUED010000287.1:0-4575 GCA_045640005.1 Candidatus Fimousia sp. | reverse complement strand
AACAATCATAAAGAAATTCTATAAATGAACCTTTACGAAAGCATTCAATTCTTTTATACTTTTATTAATCGGAGGTAAAATATTATGATCTATACAGATTGTCACTTACACTCTTCTTTTTCGAGTGATTCTAAAGCTCCACTTGAGTCTATGGTATGCCGTGGAATCGAGCTTGGACTTCATACGATGTGTATAACAGAACACATTGACTATGATTATCCAGAGAATTCGGAAGGACTTGATTTTCTCCTGGATTTTGACGCATATAAAAACGAGTTATTTCGATTAAAAGAACTTTATGCACCAAACATCGAATTATTATTCGGTATTGAGATGGGACTTATGCCATACCTTGGCCCACGCTACAAAGAAATCGCCAGGGCATATCCATTTGACTTTATCATCGGTTCCTCCCACTTAGTTGAAGGAATTGACCCTTATGAACCGGAATACTATGAACGCTATGGATCCAAACAGGGCTTGTTCAAATATTTTGAATCGATCTATAACAACATCACTGCTCCTGATATGGTGGATTTTGACGTCTATGGACACCTTGATTACGCCGTTCGCTACGCACCGGAGAAGAATGCATTTTTTAAATTCAGTGATTATTCAGAAATCATTGATGAAATCTTAAAGCTTTTAATCCGTAAGGATAAAGGCATCGAGGTCAACGCTTCCGGATACAAGGCAGGGCTTGGCGTACCGAACCCACATCCCGATATCCTTCGCCGCTATAAAGAACTTGGGGGCGAAATCTTAACCATTGGTTCCGATGCTCACATGCCAGAACACATGGCTTATGATTACGAAACACTTTACCAGTTATTACAGTCATTAAACATTAAGAGTTACACTCTATTTAAAAATCGAAAACCAATTGAAATTGCATTAAAATAACACAAAAGAGGTTACCGCAAAAGCGATAGCCTCTTCTTTTTCTACATATACTTCAATAAATCCCTGATTTCTTCAATTTCATTCTGAAGCTCACGGTCTTTTTCCACAAGAAGTAATTCTTTATTATAATAAAAATATTTTTCAGAGCCAAATCGGCTGATGTAGGCTGCTGTATGATAATTTGCAGTAAGCTCTGTGACAAACCATACAAGCTCCTGCCCTTCGCCAAACGCTTCTTCCAAGAAGGCAAATACATTTGCTAACTCATCGCCTGCCTTCATAAGCAAGGATTTACGAAGCGCAACCTGCTCACCAAATACAGCTTTTACCTGGTCAAATCCACCTTCTGCAAATACAGGAAGATAGGATTCTAATACAGAAATCAAGCGACTAAGCTCAATCTGCTGATCCACATCAAGCATATCAAGGTCACGTTTTGTCTCAAATTCTGCCTGACGTCTCTTTAATACTACCTCAACAGAATTTGCCTGCTGCACTTCTTTTAAGCTCTTGAACAATACATTTGTAAATGTATCCTCAGAGAGTGCCTTTTTCATATCAGCCGCAATCTTAGAAATCAGCATGCTGACCATGGAAATCTTTTCATCAAACTCTGCATTCTTTAAGGAATCAATGGCAGAAAGTTTAATGGAACCATTTAAAATTTCATCCACTTTGTAAATCTTCTGATACTTATCATATAAATCAAGATAATTCGCAAAATCCTTTGCCACACGGTCATGCTGAAGATACTGAACGACCACTTCTTCTGTCATAGCGATGCCTAATTCATCATACATGATCATCATCTGAGATAAATCTTCCCATCCACGTGCAGTTACAAACTGCTTGCCGTCAATGGTTGTTTCGATAACATAAAAGTCTTCCTTACGAATTTCAAGATAAGAAATAATCGCTGGATGAAGGTTCTTTTCGTAAGCATATTCCTTCCAGATTTCGTAATCTTCTTTTACATCGATTTTCTTTACTCGGTCAAGAGTAACGATATCGAAATCACGTACAGATTTATTATATTCCGGTGGGTTGCCTGCTGCCACGATAATCCATCCTTCTGGTACTTTATGGGTACCAAATGTTTTGCCCTGTAAGAACTGAAGCATGGTTGGAGCAAGTGTCTCGGATACACAGTTAATTTCGTCAATAAATAAAATACCTTCAGAAAGGCCAGTTGCCTCCATGCGGTCATAAACGGAAGCGATAATTTCACTCATCGTATATTCTGTAATGCTGTAGTCTCTTCCTCCATATTTCTTTGTCTCAATAAATGGAAGACCGATGGCACTCTGTCTTGTATGATGAGTAATCGTATAAGAAACCAATGCAATGCCGCATTCCTTTGCAATCTGTTCCATGATCGCTGTTTTGCCAATCCCCGGAGGTCCCATAAGTAAGACTGGTCTCTGTCTGATCATCGGTACTCTGTAATTTCCATAAGCATCTTTGGCCGTATATGCCTGTATCGTATGCTTTAATTCACCTTTTGCCTGTTTTATATTCATAGCTTAACGCCTCCATTGTAATCAATCACTTTATTTTGTCTTAAATCATACGGATCTAAGAACACTTTCATCGCCCATGGCGGAACCTTAACATCCTTAAAATCATCCTGTAAGAATACAAAAGCGGTCTCATAATCAGGGCAAATGCCAGGAAATGTTCCCTTCCCGTCGGTAAAGTAGATCAGACCTTTCATGTTACTGATCTGCTTTGTATTTCGTAACATGTAGATATAATCAAAAACCGGTCTAAAGTCTGTACCTCCAAAACCTTTTACTTCAAACTGGTCCATATAGGCTTCCATCTCACTCTTATTGTGAATTACCACATCTTCTCGAATCAAGTCATCACACTGCAAAATGTGAATGTTTACTTTTGAAAAGTATTGGTCGCTGTCTGATAAAATGGAATAGGTTTCTTCTAAAAAGGCCTGTACTAACTCGCCGGAACAGGACATAGATGTATCAATTGCGATGACAAAGTCCTGAATCTTCATCGTTTCCTTCCACTCTAAGGGCTCGATAAATGGCATGTTGCCGTACATATTTAAACCATAGGTATAATAAGTGTAATCAAAGCTGTCTAAATCCACCGTTGCCACTTCTCGTAAAACAGCAAATTTGCGTAAAAATTCGGAATAATTATAGCGCTTTCTGTTGGCGATTTTCATCTGCTGCATCGCTGGATCGCCTTCACTCTTTCCTGCCTCATCGCCTAATTGTTCCATCTCCATCTGCACTTTTCGCTGGATGTTATCCCATTTTTGCTGACGTTTTGGAAGTGGTGGCTGATTTGGCTGTCTGTTATCCTCTCTCCAGAAAGAATGATCATCTACTTCAAATTCGCCGACCATATCATAAAACTGTTCCTGTGTCATGCTCGCCTTAAATAATACGTCATAGACACGCTCTGCTGTTAAAACGTCCATCTCTGAGAGGAACATTTGATACATATGATGACGCTTACCACTAACTGGAAGCCTGATGCTTTCTTTATTCCAGTTATCTAAAATGGATTCAACCACGATATCACATGCTAAATTCCAGTAATCGATCAGACGGTCGCCTCGGTGAAATAAATGCCCGTAAAGGCAGTGAAGCATCATATGAACATAGCTTCGATTCATGTAAACTCTGCCTTTTTCATAGGTATTGATCACATATTTATCATTAAAATAGATTTTATCCCCATCCGTACCGAAAAACTTAGTCGATTCATTTCTCGCAAAGCCAAATGCGTAGATGGCGTTGTCAAAATGACGCATGGACATGAGAAGCTCGGTTCTTGTCGATGTCCAGATGCTCATACATATTTTGTTTAATCGTTTGTAAATACTTTCTGCCATTAGAATTCAAACTCCTGATCGAAGGAAAATTCCTGATCCATCTGTGAAAAATGCTTGTTTCGATATTCCATCAAAAATGCCATTGTTTCAATTTTTTTCTGATCGGATGCCATGGAAAGATAATCGTCCATCGCCCATTCTGCAAACAGCTCATAATCGCCCGCCAGTCTTAGTGCCTGCTGATTGTTCTCATCAATCATTCGTCTGATGAATCCGTCTCCATTCTCCTGAAGAAATGAAACGTACTTTCTTTTATCATTTTCTTCTAATTTATAAGGAAACATGAGTCGGTTCATGGCAAGTTCATATACGGTATTGATATGTTCTTCGTTCTTTGCCATAAAAAAGAGCCAGTCGTATTCGGAATAGCTGATTTCTTCTCTGCCGACGCAGTTTTGATAAGCATGACCAGAGCCGATTGGTACCTCATGGAATACTTTGGAACATACATCTAATTCATAGTCATACATATAGCCTGGTACGACTAATTTTGCCATTCCATCTTTATGTACAACGGAAATACAAATCTGATGAGACATGTCGTTGATCACATTTTTAATGCATCTTGTCTCGCCTTCGGATGCATCTACCACGATGTCATAGAGCTCATGACAGTTTTTAAATGCTCCGTCTTCGATCTGTTTTAAATGGCCTGGAAGGGTGACTTTTTTTAGTGCACGGCAATTGTAGAAAGCGTGACGATCTATTCGCTCCACACTGTTTGGAATGACCACTTCTTCTAGGTCTCTAATGTCACTATATTCATATTTTTCAATCATTTTTGTCCCTTGTGGGATCTCTAAATATCT
>JAZUED010000286.1:0-3319 GCA_045640005.1 Candidatus Fimousia sp. | reverse complement strand
AAATTATCAATGGAGGATATAGATAAATGGCAAAAACACCTTATTATATTACAACAGCGATTGCCTATACATCTGGTAAACCACATATCGGTAATACATATGAAATTGTATTAGCGGATGCGATTGCAAGATTTAAAAGATCAGAAGGCTATGATGTTTTTTTCCAGACAGGAACAGATGAACATGGTCAGAAAATCGAATTAAAGGCAGAAGAAGCTGGTGTTACACCAAAAGAATTTGTAGATGATGTAGCAGGCGAAATCAAGAGAATCTGGGATTTAATGAACACATCCTACGATAAGTTCATCCGTACAACAGATGATTATCATGAAGCACAGGTTCAGAAAATCTTCAAGAAATTATATGATCAGGGAGATATCTACAAAGGATATTATGAAGGTCTCTACTGTACACCATGTGAATCTTTCTTCACAGAATCTCAGTTAGTAGATGGTAAATGTCCTGACTGTGGTCGTCCTGTACAGCCTGCAAAAGAAGAAGCTTACTTCTTCAAGATGAGCAAATATGCTGATCGCTTAATTAATTATATTAATGAACATCCTGAATTTATTCAGCCTGTATCCCGTAAGAACGAAATGATGAATAACTTCTTACTTCCAGGTCTTCAGGATTTATGTGTATCTCGTACATCCTTTAAATGGGGTATTCCAGTAGATTTTGATCCAAAGCACGTAACATATGTATGGTTAGATGCTTTAACAAACTATATTACAGGTATCGGTTACGACCTTGATAAAGAGCAGCAGGATGAATTCTTCAACAAGAACTGGCCTGCAGACTTACACTTAATCGGTAAAGATATTATCCGTTTCCATACTATTTACTGGCCAATCTTCTTAATGGCACTTGATTTACCACTTCCAAAACAGGTATTTGGTCATCCATGGTTAATCCAGAGTGATGGTAAGATGAGTAAATCCAAAGGTAATGTAATTTACGCAGATGATCTTGCAGATTTATTTGGCGTAGATGCAGTTCGTTACTTTGTAATTCACGAAATGCCATTTGAAAATGATGGTGTCATCAGCTGGGAACTCTTAGTAGAACGTCTTAACTCTGACCTTGCTAACGTTCTTGGTAACTTAGTAAATCGTACAATCTCCATGTCTAACAAATACTTTGGTGGTATTGTAGAAGACAGAGGCGTAGTAGAAGACGTAGATGCAGATCTTAAAGCAGTTGTTACAGGAACAAAAGCAAAATGTGTAGAAAAGATGTCTAAACTTCGTGTTGCTGATTCCGTAACAGAAATCTTTGCATTATTCAAGAGATGCAACAAGTACATCGATGAAACAATGCCATGGGCACTTGCAAAAGATCCTGAAAAACAGGACAGACTTGCAACTGTTTTATATAACTTAGTAGAAGGTATCGTAACTGGTGCTACATTATTAGAACCATATATGCCTGAAACAACAGAAAAGATTTTAGCTCAGTTAAATGCAGAAAAGAAAACATTTGAAGAGTTAGATACATTTGGCGTATACAAAAACGGTACAAAAGTAACAGAAAAACCAGAAATCTTATTCAAACGTCTTGATATGAAAGAAGTTATGGCTGAAGTGGAAGAGATGCAGAGAAAACAGAAATTAGCTGCAGAAGGTCCATTCATCGATATCGAACCAAAAGAACAGATCAAGTTCCCAGACTTTGAAAAGATGCAGTTCCAGGTTGGTGAAATCATTGCCTGTGAAGAAGTGAAGAAATCCAAAAAACTCTTATGCTCTCAGGTTAAGATTGGTTCTTCCGTAAAACAGATTGTATCCGGTATCAAAGGACATTACACACCAGAAGAAATGGTAGGCAAAAAAGTGATGGTATTAGTAAACTTAAAACCTGCTAAGTTAGCTGGCGTATTATCCGAAGGTATGTTACTTTGTGCAGAAGACGAAAAAGGAAACTTAAGTCTTATGACACCAGAAAAAGATATGCCACCAGGAGCAGAAATCTGCTAATAAAATATTTTGATAAAAATAGGAGTCAACGAATAATCGCTGGCTCCTTAATTTTTGTATAAAAAAAGCTCCGCGAGATATTCTCGCGGAGCTTTTTAATTTATTTCGCTAATTTTGTAATCAGTCCCATGATTGTTCCGATTGGATCGGCAAAATCACTCTTATTCATGGCTTCAATATATTTGTCTCTGTTTGTAAATACTTCATCAACTGCATCAAGAAGTGTCTTGTCTGTTACATCTTCTTCCTGGATTACATAGCTGTATCCCTGTTTTTCAAAAGATCCGGCATTTAAAATCTGATCTCCACGGCTTGCAGCAGCAGAAAGTGGAATTAATACATTCGGTTTACGAAGTGCTAAGATTTCACAAATCGCATTTGCACCGGCTCTTGAAATCATCATATCTGTGCAGGCAAATAAATCTGTCAGTTCGTCAGATACGAATTCGAACTGTGCATAGCCTTCTTTATCTGTTAAGCTTTCATCTAAATTCCCTTTTCCACATAAATGAGCAATCTGGAAAGTTTCAAGAAGCTTGTCTAAAGATCCACGAACTGCATTATTGATTGCTACGGAACCTAAAGAACCACCCATGATGAGAAGAACTGGTTTTTCATCGTTAAATCCACAGAATTCCAACCCTTTTGCTTTATCTCCACTGAATAATTCCTGACGGATTGGGGAACCTGTTAAGACAGCTTTGCCGTCTGGAAGATATTTTAAAGTTTCCGGGAAGTTGCAGCATACCTTGGAAGCACTAGGAAGAGCTAATTTATTAGCGAGACCTGGTGTCATATCAGATTCATGGATGATTACCGGAATCTTCTTGTGTTTTGCAGCAAGAACAACTGGAACAGTTACGAAACCACCTTTGGAAAATACAACGGATGGTTTTAATTTGCTCATTAAAAGTCTTGCTTCAAAGTATCCCTTGATGATTCGGAATGGATCTGTAAAGTTCTTTAAATCAAAATATCTACGAAGCTTACCAGAAGAAATTCCATAGTAAGGAACGCCGAGTGTTTCAATCATTTCTTTTTCGATACCGTTGTAGGAACCGATGTAGCGGATATCAAATCCCTTTTTCTTTAATTCTGGCATAAGAGCGATATTAGGAGTAACGTGTCCTGCAGTACCACCACCAGTTAAGATAATTCTTTTTTTACGTTTGCGTGCCATTATTTGTTCTCCAATTGTAATCGTAATAAGGTAAATGTTACTGTGCAGCTTTTAATGCCTGTGCAAGCTGGTCTGGACAGGAAGTTTTGCGGAATCCACATTTGATACCTTCTAATGTATTGATTACTTCTTCAATCGGACGACCTTTTGCTAGAGCAGCAAC
>JAZUED010000285.1:0-4313 GCA_045640005.1 Candidatus Fimousia sp. | reverse complement strand
CAATCCAGGTATTAACTCAGGCACGTGAACACATCATCAGAAAAACATTTGCTGCCTTAGACGGATGCCCAAGAGCAATTGTACACGTATATAACTCTACATCCAAAGCACAGCGTGAACAGGTATTTAGAAAATCCAAAGAAGAAATCTTAAAGATTGCCGTTGACGGTGCTAAATTATTAAAAGAATTAGCAGCTGAAACAGAAGGTAACTTCTTATTTGAATACTCTCCAGAAAGCTTTACAGGAACAGAACCTGAATATGCTTTAGAAGTATGTAACGCAGTAATCGATATCTGGGAACCTACTCCTGACTGGAAAGTCATCATGAACCTTCCTGTTACTGTAGAACATTCCTTACCACATGTATATGCTTCTCAGATTGAATACATGAGCAAGAATATGCACAACCGTGAGAATGTTATCCTTTCCTTACATCCACACAATGACCGTGGCTGTGGTGTTGCTGATACAGAACTTGCTTTACTTGCAGGTGCTGACCGTGTAGAAGGTACATTATTTGGTAACGGCGAACGTACAGGTAATGTTGATATCATCACCGTTGCTATGAATATGTTCGTTCACGGTGTAGATCCTCAGTTAAACTTCGAAGACATCATGAGCATTCGTGAAGTATACGAACGCGTAACAAGAATGACAGTTGATGACCGTGCTCCATATGCTGGTAAATTAGTATTTGCTGCATTCTCCGGTTCTCACCAGGATGCTATCGCAAAAGGTATGAAATGGATTGAAGAAAAAGACCCAGACCACTGGACAGTACCTTACCTTCCAATCGATCCTCACGATGTTGGTCGTGAATACGAAGGTGACGTAATCCGTATCAACAGCCAGTCCGGAAAGGGTGGCGTATCCTTCATCTTAGAACAGAGATTTGGATATCGTATTCCTCAGAAGATGCGCGAAGATGTTGGTTATACAATGAAAGGTGTTTCCGACGAATTACATAAAGAATTATTACCTGAAGAAATCCTTGAATTATTCAAAGAAAAATATGTGAACCTTACTGATAAAATTAAATTAGTAGAAGTTCATTTCAAACAGATCGACGGTGGTATCGAAACAGAAGTAACACTTGGTGTTAATAATGTTATGAAAGTTTACCACGGCAAAGGTAATGGTCGTCTTGATGCGATTTCTAATGCATTAAAGAGACACAATATCTTAAGCTATAGAATTTTAGATTACAAAGAACACTCCTTAACAATGGGCTCTAACTCCCAGGCTGTTTCCTACGTAGGTATCAGACTTGAAGACGGCCGAGTAATCTGGGGTGCAGGTATTCACTCCGATATCATCGATGCTTCTGCAAGAGCATTATTCAGTGCGGTAAACAGAGCGTTAGAAGGTTAAGTAAATCATTGAGTTTTAGAGAGTTGCTAGATTAGCAGCTCTCTTTTTTTGTTTGCTTCTTGTTTGTTCATGCATCGAAAAGACAATTGTAATAAGCAAAGACAAAAGTCACTTCTAGAAGTTTTTATGCCTTGTTTTCAAAAAAGGAAATGAACTGCCATCCAAATAAATATAAAAAGAGCCACACAAAAAGTGTGGCTCAAAAGTTCAAAAGACAAAAATTAGTTTTCTTCTAAAACAATCTTTTCTTTGAATTCATCAACAACTTCTTTTGTAGGTGGTTTTGTACCTTCTGTTGTACAAGCACCAACGGAAATTGCCATAGCTAATTTGATTGTATCTTCTGTTGTGCATCCATTCTGTAATCCTAATGCTAATGCTGCGTTCATTGCTGCGCCTGCACCTACTGTGGATTTAGGGATGATTCTTGGAGCTGGACATCTATAGCACTTATCAGCTGTGATGAATAAAGCACCTAATGCACCACGGGAAACGCATACCATACCAACGCCTTTTTCTTCTACGATACGTTTTGCCATGTCGATCATGCCTTCTTCTGCTACAGAGAATTCATATCCATAATACTGTTCTAACTGTTTTTTGTCTGGTTTGATGATGTCTGGATGAGCATCTACTGCTGCTTTTAATACATCTGCATCAACGTCCATAACAACTTTAGAACCTTTTGCTTTAACATCATTAACTAAACCAAGATAGATGTCTGTTGGGCATCCTGGAAGGATACTTCCAGAGAAAATAAATACTGTTTCTGGTCCTGCATATCCTAAAATCTTAGCTTTTAATGCTTCAATTTCGAATTCGTTTACTGCTGGTCCTGGTTCGTTAAATTCACTGATAAAACCATTGGATTCAACAACCTTTAAGTTTGTTCTTGTATTACCTGCGATTGTAACGAAATCTGTTTTGATTCCAAGTCCTTCTAAAATAAGACGAATTCTTTCACCGTTGATACCGCCAAGGAAACCAGTACAAACAAGCTCATCATCACGATCTAATTCTTTGATAGTTTTTGCTGCGATGATACCATGTCCAGCTGCATCACGAATGATATCTGTAATGTGGTTTACTCCACCGTGTTCAAATCTTTCAAGTTTTCCTGTTTTATCCATTGAAGGATTAAGACTTACTGTAACGATCATAGTTTTCTTTCTCCTTTTCTATAATTTCGTTCATTTCACTTCTAAATTAAATTATATCATATCGAAAATCTTTATTCAATTAAGTTACACTATAATTAACAATTAATCAAAAATAATAATCTCGCCTTCTACTTCTCCAAAATAGGCTGGCTCCTGATCTTCCATTACGATACTTCCGTTAGAAATTTCGATTAGTTTTTTCTTAATATAATCCGTATCATCCACCGGAATCAATAAGGTTGCGCTCACACTGTCTGTATACTGAATTTCACATAAAGAGAATCCTTCCGTCGCAGCCAGGTACTGAATTTTCCCAAACAAGGAATAATCACAGGAAATATCCACCATGGACGCTAACTTTTTCTCAACAATTGTACTTGCTTCAATTCCTTCCTGCATACTTTTTGTATAAGCTCGTACAAGGCCTCCGGTACCAAGAAGAGTTCCTCCAAAATATCTTGTCACGACTGCAACGACATTGTATAAATCTCTTCCGACAAGCACTTCAAGCATTGGTTTTCCGGCAGTTCCACTTGGCTCCCCATCATCACTGCATCGTTCTAAGGTATGCTCCGTTCCGATTCGAAATGCATAGCAGTTATGTCTGGCATCCCAGTACTTCTTCTTCATCTTTTCAATAAAGGCTAATGCTTCTTCTTCTGTTTCTGCCAATTCTATATGTGCAATGAAGCGAGACTTCTTTTCAACGATTTCACCATCTGCTCCACTAAATACGGTCGAATATTGTTTTAACATGTATTAATACCTCCATCTATCATCATACATGAAAATGCTTCGAATTTCTACTTATGTTTCTCAGGTGGAAAATATTCCTCTCATTTGTTATAATATCTCGTAGAAGGAGGAAGTTTTTATGAACTTCAATGAAAAATCAACTCAAAAGAAGCGAAAAGCATTTGCTGATGACAATCTATATAAAAAAGGTACATTAAATACTATCCAGAGAATCGCTATTCTTTTAGTTGCTCTCTTGATTTTTTATTTGATCACTGGTTTTACAATTGGATTTGTTCAGGCTGTTTATCATCGAACCCCAACGATTACGGTCGAATCGATCAATCCAGGTGGAAAATCCTCTACGATCTATGATGATAAAGGAAAAAAGGTAGTATCTTTAAATGCTGAATATTACAGACAGATTCCTGTTTCTATTGATGAGATCCCACAGGCACTTCAGAATGCTACGATTTCATCTTTAGATCCCGACTACTTTGACCACTATGGAGTTACTGTTTATTCCGTGATCAATACGACTGTCAATTCCATTTTTGCTCATAATTTATATGGCAACGAAAGTCTTATCACAGAAAGACTGATTGAAGACAGTGATCCTGCTTTTGAAAAAAATAATAACTGGATCAGCCGTCTTGAACATCACTTAGAACTGTATCTGCAGTCCATTTCCTTAGAAAGGAATTCTACAAAGGAAGAGATTTTAGAAGCATTTTTAAATAATGCTTCCTTTGGTAATGCCATTACCGGCGTAGAAGCAGCTTCCCAGTTCTATTATGGAAAACATGTTTCTGATTTAAATTTAAGTGAATGCGTTATGCTTGCCACTATTTTGACAGATCCATATTCCTATGATCCTTATGAACATCAGGAGGAAGCTACACGTTCTTATCTGTCTACTTTGGCGATCATGCAGGACAAAGCATTTATCACAGAATCTCAATGGGATGAAGGATCCACAACAGATCCATTTAAAAACCTGCAGACATATTCTGAGGCCATGCCCGGCGAATTGCGTTCCGTCGTC